>JAILEY010000062.1 GCA_024687165.1 Treponema sp. | reverse complement strand
TTTCATATTGGAGAAAATGCAAAAAACTGGATGGTATATGATAAAAATGATGAATATATCGAGACAGGATGGGAATTAGATGATGGAGATTTTGTAACGAAATATAAAAAGGTTGTCAAATATAAATATTGGAAAAATGGAAAAATAAAAAGCAAAAAAGTATATACTTTGGGAAGACAGGAAGAATTTATAAAAAAATAGCATAACACAGCTTCGTAGCCGACACGCGGTCGAGCCCGCCACCGTTTAAGCAATTGTTATGTGGACGCCCGCACTGGGGCGCTTTATGAAGGAAAAAATGAAAAAAGAATTTATTATTTTATTTTTTATATCATTTACACTTTTGAGTTGTCAAAAAAAACAAAATGAAAATCAAACTTTTACAAATAATGAACAGAAAAGTATTAATGAAACTGTTATAGAAAATAATGAAAGTAAAACGGAAAAAGGTCTTTCTGATAAATGGATTATAGATTTATCAATTTACAATGACGTACCAGAAGATAGTTTTATCTCATATATTTCGCTGCATTTAAATAAAGAGAATTATTCATTGGGATATCACTTTCAAGGAGGCCCATTTGCACATGGAAAATATACAATCAAGGATAATAAAGTATTTCTTAATTATCCAGATGATATAAGAGAAGAAAGTGATACATATACGTATTTATTAAATAAAATATTTCCAGATAAAGAAAATCAAGTTCTTACATATGATTCAAATTATAAATCCTTAGCCTATTCTGGTTGTTTGAGAAATAAAAATTCTATATTTGCTGATATGAATAATCCAAGTCCTGTAAATGAAGAATATGATTTTGAAGGAATAAAAGTAATTAAATTAGAAACATATAATGCATATTCAAAAGAAACAATAAAGTTACGAGTATATCCTTCCACAACTGCAGAAATTGGTAAGTTTTCATATGAAATAGTTGAAAATTATAGAATAAAAAATGAATACAATGTGTGTGAGGATAAAGATTCTTTAGTTCCTTATTTATTGGCTGGGAAAATCTGTAAGGTAGATTTAAAAACTGTAAATGAAGATGAAATTGATGGAATAAAAGCTCCATGGTATAGAATTGGAATTTGGGGAGGTCCAGAAGACCGAGGTCATTATTTCTGGATTTGGGGAGCTTATTTAGAAAAATGGCCAGATGAAGAAAACAGAAAAGAAGTAGATGATTTATTTGTAAAAGAAGCTTTGAGATTAAATGTTGTCAAAAAAGTTGAAAGCTAAATCGTTTGAGGAGAAAAAAGTTGGAGCAAAATATTGAATTAATTAAAGCTATGAGCACTGCAATAAAAAATAACGATTTAAATACTATAGAAAAGCTGTTAGAAAACAATCCGGATTTATTACATGCAGAATCAGTATTTGGAAACTAGATTCAAGAAGCTGTAATCCTCTTTTTGCGGCTATTGCAAATCAAAAAGCAGAAGCTGGACTTTATCTTATAGACAAGGGAATAGATTACAGAGCCTTATATCAGATTGGGTACTTTATCGTTCAAATCCAGTCAAGAAATCTTGTCTGGATTTGTTATTTTTAAAGATTTTAATGGAAAATTATTGTATACTCTGTAATCCGAGGTAAAAACATGAAAATGAAAAAAATGATCCTGCTGCTGGCCGCCGCATTGTGCTCATCATCTGCTTTTTCGCTTGACGCCGGATATTTCAAGAAGCACAAGAAGGTTCACTTTCTGTACGTGGACTCACCGGAGGGGCTCAGGGTCAGGAGCTCGTCTTCCCTCTCCGCGGAAAAAACAGGCGTCCTTTATGACAGGATGAAAATCAAGGTAATTTCCGTTGGAAGCGAAGCCACGATTGACGGCATTAAGTCAAACTGGGTGAAGATACTGCTTCCCGTTGATACTTTGAAATCAAACTCCGCCACATACGGCTGGATTTTCGGCGGATACCTGACGAACAAGCTGAAGCCTTTTTCTACGGAAGGCTGGACTGATGCTGATCTGCGGCGGTACCTCTGCAGGTTTTCATGGGCGCTTGGCGAAAGGGGATACATCATATTCAATCCGGACGGAACGTGCAGCCTGGGGCTTCTTGAGTCAGGTTCGGGCGGCGGCGGTACGTACAAGGTCTCAATGAATGACATGACGATCACCATAACGGCAACGGTCGGCGACGAGGATTCTGAGGGCGAAGAGATGACGGAAACGTACAGCATCATCAGCATCGAAGAAGAGAAAATCACGCTGGACTCATCCGTAGAGTTTATGCTTGAGCCGTCAATCATAAACAATTATTTCTACAGCTTCCTCATGAGGGAAAATCCGAAGATAGGCTGGTTTGAGGAACTTTCATTCTATGCGCTGATGTATCCGTTCTCTTCCGACATACTGCAGCGCATCGATGAGGGTTATGATGACTTCATAAAGAACAGCACCGGCACACTGATCATGATGGGAATATACGTTGACGACGCCGGCTACAAGGCACAGTTCAAGTCGTATTGGAAATAAGGGAAACAGAAATGCAGAAATTAAATTTCAAAAACATAAATAAATTCAAGTGCGCGCTGATTCTTCTGCTGTGCGTAATTTCAGCCGTTTTGATTCTAAGGCTTTATTACAGCAGGAATGTAAGGATAAAAGAAATACATATTCCGCAAAATCTTGACGGCAGAATCATTTCATACCTCAGGGAAAATAAAATCGCAGATTACGAATATCCGGTACTCTCGCTGAAAAAAGACATTCCTCAGAAAGACCTTCTTTTGATTCTGGATTATTATTACATGTCGATGCAGATACACGACATCAACATCTGCAACAGGGAAACGACAAGAACTTTAGAGGGCACGCCATACAGACGCCAGTGGGTAGAGATTGATTTGCACGGCGAAATTTCCATAAAGAAATCTGAAGAAGATTTCCGCCTGAAATATGATCCCGACCATCCGGACGCAATCAGGGAAAAATGTCCGGAAACAGGCTATGTCAGGTACCCGTCAATAGACCTGCAGTATGAGCTTTCATGTTTAAAACTCAGACAGGATATCTACAACACGTTCATTTCATACGGAAAAAAAGTCTATCCGTCACTCCTGCTTGAAGAAATTGACTATGAGATTCATGCCGTGCCTAAGACTGCTCCTGAGCATAGATTCCGCAGACCGGAATAAAATCCGCCATGTGCATGAAAAAAATATGATTTAAATTTATAATGTTCTTCATGAACAGGGAAAGAATAATCGTAAGGACAAGCATTGCCGGCATCATCGTCAATGTCTTTCTGTCAGGTTTCAAGGCATTCGTCGGTATTGCCTCAAACTCAATCGCAATTACGCTTGATGCGGTAAACAATCTTTCGGACGCGCTTTCGTCTGTCGTGACGATAATCGGTGCGAAGCTTGCGGGAAAATCCCCGAACAAGAAGCATCCGCTGGGCTACGGAAGGATCGAATACTTAAGCTCGATGATCGTTGCCGCAATCGTCCTGTACGCAGGCCTCACCTCGCTCGTTGAGTCGGTAAAAAAAATCATCCGCCCGGAAAAGGCTGAATATACTTCGCTGTCGCTCATAATCCTGGGCGTGGCAATCGTTGCAAAAATAATCCTCGGCCTTTACGTGAAGCGCACGGGAAAAAGGATTGACTCAAGCGCACTTACGGCCTCTGGAATAGACGCGCTTTTTGACGCTGTGCTCTCGGCCTCGGTCCTGCTTTCTGCGGTCGCATATCTGGTATTCTCCATCTCGCTTGAATCTTACGTCGGCCTTGTAATATCGTTCTTCATCATAAAATCCGGAATTGAAATGCTGTGCGAGACGCTGGACGACATCATCGGTAAGCGCACGGACTCCGATTTAAGCAGGCAGGTCAAGAAGCTCATAACGGAAGAGAGCGAGATCCGCGGAGCATACGACCTCATCATCAACAACTACGGTCCTAACAAAAACTACGCGTCTATCCACATCGAGCTGCCGGACACGATGACCGTTGAGGAAGTTGACCGCCTTACACGAAGAATTGAGGCGAAAGTCTACAGGAAAACTGGTATCGTCCTCTCCGGTGTCGGCGTATATTCGTTCAACACGCATGACGATGAAGCCGCAAGAATCAGGAATGAGGTGCAGAAGATCGTGCTCTCGCATGACTGGGCGCTGCAGCTCCACGGATTCTACGTTGACACTGAAGCAAAGAAAATCCGCTTTGACGTGGTGCTGAGTTTTGACATAAAGAGCACAGAAGCAGTTTCAATCCTCACCAAGGAAGTGCATGACGCATACGCGGATTACACGCTTGAGATTACGCCGGACATCGACCTTGGATGATAAAAACAAATGCTTGATTTTGCAGAAGGAGGACAAAAATGAAAAAGATTTTTTTATGCATGCTGGCAGTGCTTTTTGCCGTAAGCGCCTACTCACAGAAAATGATCATGACGGGTTTTAAGGGCAATGAGAACGATTTAAAGCTTGAAGAGGGAGACTATTGCGTGACTCAGACAAGGCTCCTGTCAAAAAAGTACAGGCTTACTTCACCGGATGAAGACCATCAGAAATACGTGGTGAAGGTTCAGGACAACCGCATGTACTTTATGATGTTCTGTGACGATGAATGGATTGAAATAGAGCTGACGAAATTCACGGACGCGGATTTCGGGATAAATGAATACGAATGGCTTAAGAGCATGAACTCAAAGAAGGTGATGTCTTACCTTAAAAGGGACGGCATCTTCTATTACAAATTCCGTGACAGGGCATCAGGACACGACTTTTTTTCGCTGACAAAAAAAGGCAGCAGGCTCATCGGTGTATTTGAGACTGTTGAGGGCGGAATTGAAGATGCTGCGGTGAGGGAAAGGTACATCTACGTCTTTGAGAAGCAGTAGGCTAAGCCGGGCGGAAGCACGTACTAAAACTTAAATCCAATCTGAATATTCGGAACAAGTTCAATTTTATCTGACAGTTTCCATGATGAAAATTTATGACGTCTGAAACCTGCACTAAACGCCTCATCGTTAAAATCTTTTAAATGTACATCCAGTGCAAAGCCAATCAGTATTTTTGAAAAATTAAGAATCTTATAGGAAAAAGATCCCCTTAAAGATGGAACAAGACAAATTTTTTTATCGGTTTTATTATCTGAAAAATTAAAACTGATTTTAGAAAAAAGCTCCAGGTCAAAGTAAATTGTTTTATACAAAGTCATCTGCCTTCCAACTCCAAGCAAAAGAGCAGTTGAACGGCCAAGCTTACTTATCTGCTGATCGAGTAAAACTGTTCCATAAACATTCGGCACTCCAAAATGCATTCCAAGATACAAATCAAAATCATTACTGATTGAAATCTCCGGGTAATAACTATATTTATAAGATGCATTCAGTCCATATTTATTTATGTAAAATCTTGAAGCTTCAAACGAAAGTTTTTCTTCACGAACGCCGCTGTGATCAAGGAGCCCCTGCCCTATTCTAAACTTATACGCCCTGCCCTTTCTTACAAACAGACGCTGAGGTTTAGTCGACCCGTGATAAACACCGGCTGCAGTATAATGCTCAAGAAAAACTTCAATCGGAGAATACAAAAGTGTTTCATCAGTAAACACAAGATTAAACTCTCTGTTTGAAGGCACCCCGATTAAAAGCTGATTGTCTCTTGCAGGCACCGCAACTAAAGGCATTTTCTGTTTTGAAATTCCATACATGCCGTCATAGACCTTCAGAAAAACATTTCCATCATCATCAAAAACTAATGCTTCCTCTGCTCCCTTTATTATAACAAGCGTATATCCTGTATCAGAAAAAATTTCATTTTCATCAAAGGCAAGCATGAAAGACAAATACATTTCCTTTGAATGCATATCGCCCAGAGCAATTTCAACATAATCAATCATGCCGTGTGTTTTTCTATTGATTGATGAAATAATTTTTTGCGTAAAAGTTTTTTCTTTTGTTTCAACTTTATATTCTTTTTCTGCGGGAAAAACTTTGGACATCAGACTGGAAGCTTTTTCATGAAGATGAGTTGAACCTGAATAAAACATTTCTACATTTTCTGCAACATGAGTCAAAAGCTTTGCAACAACTATAGGGAAAAAAGGTCCTGTCTTAAAAGGATGATATTTTTCATTACAGAACTGTTTGTAAAATCTGTCAATGCGCGGAATATATTCGCTGTCAAATTTTTCCTGTGAAACGTTTGTGTAATTAATCAAAGCAACTGTGTGCCCGTATTTTCTAAAATGCCAGTTATCCCTGTAAAGCGGAACTGTAGGAACAATGTCTTCTGCATTCACTATATTCCAGATAAATCCGTATTCTTTATTTAAAGCATCATCTGCAGTAGTTACATTCGGAGACGCAAAAGTATAAACGTAGCAGTTTTCAGTTTTAAAAAAATTATCTTCAACAATTTTTGCAGCAAGAAGATTTGAAACTGCGGCACCACGGCTGTGACCTGTTACAAGCAGAAATGAATCAGTCGGATCTATTCTGTGCCGGAGAAGATATGAAATGAGCGCTGAATGAACTATATGAGTTGCTTTTCCAAATCCGTTGTGAATAATTTCTTCAGTATGTGTTGTGTCACTGATGTTTAAATTTGAAAGCCACTCGTTTGCGTTAAGAGGGGTTCCGCGAATTGAAACAATGATTAAATTCTGTTTTCCTTTTGAACTGTTGATTTCTTTTGAAGCAATACTGAATGCAACCTGATCATTGCCCCACATTGAATCGTCATAATTCACATTATAGTGAAGCTCAATGTCTTTTTTGTTAATTCCAAGGAGCGAATAATTTTTTAGAAGATTATTGTTTTCTAAGCTTACATCAGAATATGCTGCAACAGAAAAAAAACATGCAAGTCGTGCAATTTCATGATTGTATTCAAAGGCTGATTTTTGCCCGAACTGTTTTTCATTAAACTCAATCGGAACGACTATATCTTTATCATCAAATTCCGTATGCCACACAAACGGAATTTTTTCTGCAAATCCACAGAATGAAAGAATAAAAAATGCTGCATAAAAAATTCTGATTTTAAAATTCATTTTTTTCAACGCCGTTTCATTTAACAATGATTTTGAGTTTCAAAATTAGATAATAAAATTGACTCCCAGTCACGCCAATTTTATTTATAACAATTCAAAATCTATACTAACTAATATTTTAACACAAAAGTGAAAATACAAAAACAAGCATAAAAAAACCGCCCCAAGAGGCGGTTCACTATGATTTGACACGCAGCGAAGCTGTCGTGCCGAAATTGATTTCTCTCGCAGGCCAAAGGACTGTCGAGAGACTAAACATTTTACACGGCAGGCAGCTTGACTGACTATCCGTGTGAAAAGTCGGTCGCTTTCGCGACCTTACCGAGTTTTACGAAGTAAAACTCGCCTTACTTAGTTGCTAAGATAGCAATACCAGGGAGAGTTTTTCCTTCGAGGAATTCGAGAGAAGCTCCACCACCAGTTGATACGTGGCTCATCTTGTCTGCAAGCTTGAACTTGTTTACAGCAGCAACAGAGTCACCACCACCAACTACAGTCATAGCACCCTTTCCAGTTGCTTCTGCAACGAGGCGAGCTACAGCTTCAGTTCCCTTTGCAAAGTTTTCGAACTCAAATACTCCAACAGGTCCGTTCCATACGATAGACTTAGAAGCAAGAATAGCGTTCTTGTAAAGTTCAACAGTCTTAGGACCAACATCCATACCCATAAGGTTATCTGGAAGATCAACTGCATCAACTGCAACTGGATCCTTATCTGCAAATTCTGCACCACCAACATGGTCAACTGGGAGGAGGATCTTTACGCCAGCTTTTTCAGCCTTTGCAAGAAGATCCTTTGCTGTATCAAGGAAGTCATCTTCAACAAGTGACTTACCAATAGCGTGGCCCTGAGCCTTGAGGAATGTATAAGCCATACCACCACCAACGATGAGTGTAGAAGCGTTCTTCATAAGGCTTTCGAGAACAGCGATCTTTGAAGAAACCTTAGCACCACCAATAATAGCAGTCATTGGTTTTTCTGGATTTGTTACCATTGGCTGAATGTATTTAACTTCTTTTTCCATAAGGAAGCCGCCAACTGAAGGAACAGGCATGAACTTTGCGATAGAAGCTGTAGAAGCCTGATCGCGGTGTGCTGTACCAAATGCGTCGTTTACGAAGATGTCTCCGTATGTAGCAAGTTCTTTTGCCATTACATCGCGCTCTGCTGCGTCTTTAGAAGTTTCTTCCTTGTGGAAGCGTGTATTTTCGAGCATTGCAACTCCACCTTCTGGAAGAGCGTCAATTGCTGCTTTCTGTCCGAGTGCATCTGGAAGGAATGTAACTGGTTTTCCGAGTTTTGAAGCGAAATATTCTACAACCGGCTTCATGCGGTTCTTTCCGTTGATGAACTTTTCTGCATCAGCGTCTGTCCATGTCTTTCCAGCTTTTTCAGCCTTTTCCTGAGCCTTTTTTACGTCCTTTTTAGGATCGCCGAGGTGGCTCATAAGAACGAGTGAGCGTGGGCTCTGTTCAAGAATATACTTGATTGTTGGAAGAGCTGCCATGATACGAGTATCATCCTGAACAACTCCGTCCTTCATTGGTACGTTGAAATCAACACGCATGATGATGCGCTTGCCTTTAAGATCAACATCTTTTACTGTCTTAATCATATAAAAAAATCCTCCAAATGGAATTTATACAAATAGTATAGAAACAAATATAATGTTTTTTCGAATATAATTCAATCTGAAAGCACTCTGCGCACTTCACACAAAGCGCTTCAAAAATCAGATTATAGACCTGATCAAAGTGATAAGATCATTTTCACGGTTAACAGGCTTCAGTGATTCTTCGATTGCTTCTTTCTGTGCTTTTCTTGCAGCTTCTGTTGCAGGCTTTCCGTTGTTGTCTGCAGCAGGACGAATATCCTGTGGTGCAGAACCTTCTTTATTCTTACCTTTTGTTTCAGGATTAGAAATTAAAATTATTTCATCCTCAATATTAAGCGTATCGTAGAAGCCGTGCTTTTCATACTGACCTTCAGAAATTTCTTCATTTGTATCTGTAATTTTTACTGTTCCAAGCAGATCTTTCTTGTGGTAAGTTACGCCTGGTCCTGAATCATTTGTTACGACAGACCCTTTTCTTACAACTGCAAATTCTGCATCTTTTAATACACCGTCATTCTTTCCGATATCAAGCAGAAGTTTTCCCTGAACATTTCTTAAAACTTTTCCGCGGATTGGAAGAATATCAAGAACACCGCTTCTGAATCTCTGGAGAGCCTTTGCCATACGGTCGTTTCCGGTGCGGTAAACATGGATTTCAGAAGTTTTTGTTCCTGTACGTGCAGAATAAATTGTTGCGTCAAGAGAATAAGTTCTCTCTGTTTCTTTTGCTGTCATGATGATAAAGTAATCTCGTTTTTCAGCACGTGCAATTCTGAATGCCTGACCAAAGCTGTCTACAGGGCTTGTGTGAATATCAACATAAGTTGAAGGAACTCCATTGAACACAACTTTTGCAGCTTTTGCAGAAACTTCTTCAAGATCAGCATGAATAAGCTGAACAGGAACTTTTGTATAATAGATTCCGATATTCCATCTTGTTTTGTCCAGATAGAACGGATCTACATTCCATCTTGAAGAAATGTTGTTTGCCATGAGGCTCTTGTATGCTTCAAGTGAATCGTCATTCTTTATCTGCTGTCTTGTGCGGTCTTTTCCAGTTTTCCAGGTAGGATCATTTTCTTTTATAAACTCAATCTGCTGAACGTAAAGCTCATGAAGTCCGTCGCGGTCAAGCATATCTGCAAATCCCTGTCTTGTTGCAAAATCAAGAGGTGCAACGGAAAGTGCCTTCTGATATTCATAACGCTCTGAAACTCCCTGGAAATTTCTTCCATATTCAGAAGCCTTTTTTGAATGATATGAAGCCCATGCAAGTCTTCTTGGATCTTCTATTGAAAGAATCTGATCTGCAAGCTGCTCAAGGGCATTTCTCATAACTTCATCCTGAGGATTTACAGAAAGTCCTGTGTTAAAAGTTTCTAGTGCATCTTCAAGTCTGTTAAGCTTCTGCTCACTCAAGCCTTTAAGGTACCATGCATCTGCAAGCTGTCTGTTACGTCCAATTCTAAAATCACACAAATCAACAACATCTTCAAATCTTCCCTGAGCATATAAAATTACGGAAAGAAGTGAATAAGCCTTATCAAAATTTGTATTGATCTGAACTGCACTTCTTACTCTCTGTTCTGCAGTTTTATAATCACCGGCTTTTGCAGCAAGAAACGCAGCCATATAATGAACTTCAGATTCTCCGCTGTAATTGTTTAAAGCCTGATTTATGTAATGCATTGCAGCATCATTTCTTCCCATTTCAGAACTTACAAGAGCAAGTGAAAGAAGGGCCTTTTTATTCGTATTGTCTCTTTTTAAAGCATCCTTGTAACGGCTTTCTGCAACAGTAATTTTTCCGTCAAGAAGATCAAGTTCTGCAAGACCAAAGCGGGCATCAACATCATTAGGATATTTTTTTAAGACTGATTCAAAAACTTTTCTTGCTTCTGTAACTTTTCCAAGTGCAATAAGAGAGATTCCCTTAAGATTCTGAATATCGCTGAGGTTACGTGAATATTTTGCAGCTTTATCCGCATATTCAACGGCAAGATCAAAGCTTCCAAGAGCATATGAACATTTTGCAAGATTATACCACGCATCACCAAACTGAGGATTAATTTCAAGGGCCTCACGGTAAAGATCTGTTGCTTCAAACCACTGACGCTGATTCTGAAGACTGAGAGCCTCATTGTAATAATCCAGAGCAGACTTTGCAAACACGCTGAGACTTAAAGAGGCAATTACTGCACATACCAATTTTTTCATAAATCTTCCACCCACCTATCTACAGAATTATTCATGATATACAATCTTGATTGTATTTACCTTATGCCCTTCCATTTCCTGGACTATAAAATCGTATTTATTCCATGCAATTTTTTCAAACTTAACCGGAATCTTTCCAAAAAGATCGAACACAAATCCACCGAGAGTATCAAAATTTTCAGTCGGAAAATTTGAATCAATTGTTTCATTTAAAGTATCAAGGTCTACACGTGCATCACAAATCCATACATTGTCAGAAAGAGAAATAATGTCTTCTTTTTCATTATCGAACTCATCCTGAATGTCGCCGACGATTTCTTCAATAATATCTTCCATGCAGACAATTCCGCTTATTCCGCCGTACTCATCGATTGCAATTGCAATGTGAACATGACGTCTTTTAAATTCACGCAGAAGACTGTCAATGTGCTTGCTTTCCGGAACGAAATACGGTTTGCGGATAATCTTATCAAGATCAACAGGCTGTTTTTTTGCAAGAGCCTTTATCAGATCCTTTACATAAAGAATGCCGACAACATTATCTATAGACCCTGAATAAACAGGGATGCGTGAATGTCCGCTTTCAGTAACTTTTTCAAGCAGCTCATCTTCCGGTGTTTCAATATTCAGAAAATCAACATCAATACGGGGAACCATAACTTCCTTAACGATTGTAAGGGAAAGGTCTTCAACTCCCTGAATCATTTCATGTTTTTCTTCCGCAAGAATTTCTTTCTGCTCTTCATCTGCTGTAAGAGGAACATCTTCTTTTTTACTTTTTCTATTAAAAAATGACATAATCTTTAAATTCTTCCATTAATTTTTTTTGTAATACCAGCATTTCGCATACAGGCTCAACGCCTTTTTCTACATGTTCTTCTCCGTGGTCGTATCCATTTAAATGAAGAAGTCCATGAACAACAAGCCGCTTCAATTCTTCATTCTGCTCTACATTAAAATATTCGGCGTTTTTTGGCAGAGTCTCAAGGCTGATTGCAATGTCTCCGGCCTGATACCATTTGTTGCCTTCTTCGTCCGTATATTCTTCACCATTTTCAAAGCTTAAAACATCAGTTGGTGCATCTATGTTACGGTAGTTTCTGTTCAGTTCCTGAATGTATTTATCCGTACAAAAAAGAACAGAAACTTCTTCGTCATCATATCCTGCAGCAACAAGAACTTTGTCTGCAAAATCTTCTATTTTTGGAAGCCACAAAGGCTCCTCCATTCCATCTTCTGTAGAAACAAAAATCTGATTCATTATTGTTTTGCCTCTTTTACAACTTTTTTTACTGAAGCAGCTTTTGTTTTAGCGGCTGTAGTTCGTGTTTTTTTTATTACAACTCCAGCTGTTGAAGCAGAAGCGGCTGTTGAAACTGAAGATTTTTCTTCTGTTTTTTTCTGCTGAACTGGAGCTTCATTCTGTACTGTTTGATTCTGACCCTGATTCTGAGTCTGTTCAACCGCTGATGAAGTCTGCTGAGGAGCATCAGGATCTTTTTGATCAGGATATTTTGTACGGCTGTGATAATAGCCTGCCAGAGTCTGAACAAACGATTCCTGAATTTTTGCAATATCACGGAAAGTTAAATTACAGTTTTCAAGCTGATGATGCTCTATTTTAGAATCAATAAGTGTCTTGATGAATTTTTCAAGGCGAGGAACGGAAGGTTTGTCCAAAGTACGGCATGCAGCTTCAACAGTATCTGCAAGCATAACGATTGCACTTTCTCTTGTTGTAGGAGGATTTCCTGCATAAGAATAATCTGCGGCAGATGCATCAGGATCAATCTTTTTTGCTTCACTGTAAAAATATGCAATTACCTGATTTCCATGATGCTCGCTGATAATATTTACAACAGAAGCCGGAAGGCGTAGACTTAAGGCTTTTTCAACACCGCGCTTTACGTGACTTCGAATAATGCTTACAGAAAGAGACGGATTGATGCCGTCATGAACATTTTCTCCGCTCTGATTTTCAACAAAATATTCAGGGTTTTCAAGCTTTCCGATATCATGGTAATAAGCACCGACACGTGCAAGAAGAGCATTTGCCTGAACTTCATTACATGCTGCTTCCGCAAGATTTGCAACCATAAGTGAATGATTATAAGTACCACTTGCAGTAACAAGCATTTTTTTCATAAGAGGACTGTTCAAATCGCTCAAATCCATAAGGCGGAATAAAGAAGCTGTATTCAAAAGAATTTCAAGCGGAGTCAAAAGCCCAAGACAAAGAATTCCTGAGAAAAAGCCATTTAATGCAACGGCAAACAGCGCATAAACATTGTCACGAATTGAGCCCCGGAAAATCAAAATAAAAGTAACGAGGAAAACAACATTTAAAACAGCCTGCAGCATTGAAGCAAAAACAAGATCAGATCTTCTGTCGATTTTTTTAACGACTCTTGTTGCAGCAAACGATGTTGAAAGGACAAACAGGAACGGAACAATCTGATATGAAGTAATGTCAAAAACTGCAAAAGAAATTACAAGTGAAAAGAATAATGCATTCAGATGACCGAACAAAATCGTAACAAGGAACACGCACAACGAGCTTGGAATAACGGCAGCGATTGCAAACGGCGAAGAAAAATCTGCAGCCTTCATTCCGAAAACTGTAGCTGCAAAAATAAGAAGGTACGCACTGCACTCTGTAATCAGTTCTTTAAATTCAATCCGCTTTTCTCCAAAAAACTGTCTGCTGCAAAGATAAAAGAAAAGACAGCAGATAAGCAGATTGAAAACTATTGAATTGGCAAACGTTCTGTAATCAAGGTAGAGATTTGATTCAGACATTTTTTTAAGTTTTGTGTAAGCCTCTTCTGTAATCGGGAAGCCCTTCTTTATAACTTTTTCACCCTTTTCAACTGAAACAGGATATTCATAAGTTGCAGGAAGTGACTTTGAAGCAACAACGTTGATGTCAGAAACCTGCCCTATTTCATAATCAGCGACATTAAAGGAAACAAGGGAATTTGATGTTGAAATCTTTACAAAAGACAGCGCAACCGCCACCAGAAAAGTAACAAAAACTAAAACATATCTCGGGTAATCCGATTTCAGATGCTTGAGGATTGAACCTTTTACAACATCTACAACGGAAACTCTATCGTCATCTCTTTTCATTTTCGTATGCCTGAATAATTTTCCTTACAAGTTCATTTCTTACTACATCTTCAGAAGTAAGCTCTACAATTGAAATTCCTTCAACATTTTTTAACACTCTAATAGCATCAAGAAGCCCCGAAGTTACTCTTGACGGAAGATCAATTTGAGTATGGTCACCCGTAACAAAAACTTTTGAGCCTTCTCCCATTCGCGTCAAAAACATTTTCATCTGTTCGACAGTAGTATTCTGAGCTTCATCAAGAATTACCGCGCTGTCATTCAATGTTCTTCCGCGCATATATGCCAGTGGAGCAGTTTCTATTATACCATTTTCTACTAGTCTTTTGATAGTGTCTTTAGGCAAAACCATATTCATGGAATCAAAGAGAGGCCGCACATAAGGATCAAGCTTATCTTCAAGATCACCCGGCAAAAATCCAAGGCTCTCTCCTGCTTCTACAACAGGACGGGTAAGAATTATTCTTGAAACCTTGTGACTTAAAAGAAGCCTCAGCGATTCAGCAACAGCCAGAAAAGTTTTTCCAGAACCTGCAGGACCACATGCAAATACCATGTCAAAAGAGCGCATCTTATTTACAAAAAGAGCCTGTCCCCTTGTCCGAGGATAAATCTTTCTTAATCCACCCGGAACTGAAATTGAATACTTTGCAAAAAATGATTTATCACTTACGTCGCCACTGTTTAAGACTGATTCAATAAGTTCACTATCGCTTGTCTGGAGAGTAGAATCTGAAAGTTCATCAAGAATTCTGTTGATTATAAAATTGAAGCGGCTGACTGTAGTTTCATCATCCGACTCAATTGAAAGCTCATTGCCCTGCGCAAAGACAGGCGTTTCAAGAAAATTTTCAATGAGCTTAAGATTGCTGTCATTTGTTCCGCAGATTCGGGAAAGTACTCCTGAATCGGGAACAATTATAACTGTACTGGACGCCACTAATTACTCGTCAAAGCCGTATTCAGAAGATTCGTCCACATCAGAAAAATCAAGTTCTTCTTCTGTGTCAGCTTCGATTTCTTCTTCGCCGGAAAATTCAAAAGTATTTCTGACAATACGGAATCCAAGATCTACGCCCCGGAGTTCTGGTGTACTTGAAGCACGGTTTGCATTGCGGCAGAAAACTTCACGGCTGTTTATAGAACCGCCTCTTCTCATTTTAAGACCGGTTTTATAATCCTTTTCAGAGCCGTATTTTTCGTACCAGTTCTGGCACCATTCCCAGACATTTCCGTTCATATCATAAAAACCAAGGGCATTGGCTTTTTTTGTAGCAACATTTTTTGTAGAAAGTTCTGCATTTGAAGCAAACCAGCCTACTTTATCGAGATCTGCACTGCCTGCATATGCTGTAGATTTTGTACCGCCTTCTGTAGCAGCAAATTCCCATTCAGCTTCTGTAGGAAGTCTGTATCCGTTTGCCTTAAAATTACATTTAATTTTATTCCAGTATGCTTTAAGTTCATCAGGATCTGCCATGCGTGGAACTGCCCCCCACTTATCAGGATCTGTCTGACCGCTTAAAGAATAACAAGGGAAAAGACCTTCTTCCATGCTGAGTTTATTGCAGAAAATAACGGCATCATACCAGCTTACTTCTTCTACCGGGAGATCGTCGCCTCTATTTGCAGAAAAGTTTTTACCGATAACTGTTTTATATTCCTTCTGTGTTACTTCCGTACTTAACATATAGAACGAATCAACAGTTTCATCATGAACAGGCGTTTCATTCTTTTCATTATCAGCGCTTCCCATTTTGAAAGTTCCGCCTTTAACAAGAATGAGTTTTGAGTTAATTGCAGCAACGATTCCATCTTCAGCCGCAAACCCAAGAACTGCACAACCTGCAAGGATTGTAGTCAATAAAGTTTTTCTAAGTGTCACAATTTCCTCCGTGAAATTATCATGCAAATTATAACATCAAAAAAAAGTGATTGCAATGTGAAAAAAAATTATTACAAAATATTTAAAAACAAGAAAAATACTCTTGACCTTTTTTATAATTACGTATATATTCATAACCACGTTAGCAATAACGGATGGGCTATTAGCTCAGGTGGTAGAGCACCGCCCTTTTAAGGCGGCTGTCTGCAGTTCGAGTCTGCAATAGCTCACATAAAGCACTGGTTGTAAAACCGGTGCTTTTTTTTATTTAAAGATTCTCTATCTTCATAAAAAAATCTCCATTTTCTTTATTCAATTGAAGATCTAAAAATGTGTGCTATAATTTTATTATGGCGTTTTCAAAAGAAATGTTCATTGACAGTTTCGTTGAAGAAACAAGAGAACATTTAACTGCAATCAACAATTGTGTAATTTCACTCAAAGAAAAGTCAAAAGATGAGCAAACAATTACGGAAATTCTACGCCATCTTCACACAATCAAAGGTTCTGCAAGGATGCTGGACTTTAAGTCGATTGAAAACCTTTCTCACAGCATTGAAGACGTTTACAAAAGCATCAACGACGATTCTCTTAAACTGACGAACAACATAATCCTGCTGACTCATGAAGTAACAAAAAAAATTGATAAAATTGCAGATCATATAATAGAAGAAAGAAATGATGAAAATATCGATATAAGTGAATATCTGACAGTCTGTAAACAGGCAACTGAGGGATTTTTTTTCAGTCTGGAATCACTGCAGGGGGAAGCTTCAGAAGGGCTTAGTTTTGGCGATGAAAATGAAGAACTTGATATCAAGAACTCCTTTGACAGCATCAGTTCAATCAGAATCGATATTTCAAAGATAAACCAGATAATCCAGAGTTTTGATGACCTGATAATCAAACAGTTTAAGCTGAAGCATCAGATAGAAAATCTTGAAAAACGCATTGCAGATGATACAAAGCCGCCTCTAAAGGAACTTCCGCGCCAGTTAAAAGAAGACCTTTCGATTGCTGAAAACGCTGTTTTTGAAAGCCAGCACGAACTTTTTGAACTTAGAATGCTTCCGCTGGACATGATTCTTACTCCGCTGAAAAATGAAATTCTAACAGACGCCATTAAAGTCAACAAAGAAATTAAAATCGACATTCCGCAGACTTCCATCATGATGGACAAAATAATTCTGGAGCAGCTGAGAATCGTTCTGCTTCATCTTATACGCAACAGCATTGACCACGGAATAGAAGACGCTGAGACTCGTGAAAAAGCAGGAAAAACAAAAGAAGGCCTCATAAGTGTTCATGCCGTACAGCTCAGCTCAAAAATTCTCATAACCGTAAAAGATGACGGACAGGGCATTCAGTATTCAAAAATCAGGGAAAAGGCATTAAAGCTTTTTACAGGCAAAAAATCCGAAATTGACGCACTTTCAGACAAAGACCTTCAGCAGTATATTTTCGCAGCGGGATTTTCAACGGCCAGTGAAACAACACATATGTCCGGGCGCGGTATGGGGCTTGATATTGTCCGCAACAGCATGGAAAAAATCAAAGGCAAAATCAAGATTAATTCAGAACAGGGAAAAGGCACAAGCTTCGAACTGACGATTCCGCTTACTCTTGCAACTCAGCGTGGACTTTTTGTTTACACAGGTTCTACAAAAGTAATGATTCCTTCACACTATCTGCAGAAAATAATCACCGCAGTAAATGACAGAATCATCACAATCCAGAATCAGACTTACATTTCAAACAACAACAAGCTCATTCCGCTCTACTATCTCTCTTCAATTCTTGAAACGGAAAAAACAAAAAACATAAACTCCGTAATCATCATAGAATATCTTGAAACACAGATTGCACTTGTAGTTGATTCGATTCAGCAGCATGAAAACGTAATCATCACGCCGCTTCCAAAGATCCTCAAGGAAGTAAAATCTCTGCAGGGAGTTGTGTACGATGAAAATTATTCAATCATCCCGATTCTTGATATTCCAAGCCTTATGCAGAAAATGCACGAGCTTGTCGTATATGACGTAAAAAAATATCAGACAAAAAACAGAAAACGAAGCCAGCGAATTCTTATTGTGGAAGATTCTCCTACAACAAGAATGATTGAACAGACGATTTTTGAAAACAGCGGATATCAGACGGCACTTGCATCAGACGGTATTGAAGCACTTGATATTCTTAAAGAAATGCACATCGACGCAATTGTAATGGACATTCAGATGCCGCGCATGGACGGAAAAACATTCCTCAAAAATCTGCATCGCATGGAAGAATATGCAGAGCTTCCTGTTGTAATTCTTTCAAGTGCAATAGACGTAAATTTAAAGCAGGAGATGATTGCTTATAATGTAAGTACTTTCATTGCAAAGTCTGATTTTGAGCGTGGTGCATTGCTTTCGGCAGTGAAGGAGATTCTGGATGACAAATAAAATTCTCATTGCCCACGAATCAAAATTAATCCGCACACTGATGAAAGAAGGCTTTAAGGATTCTGATTATGAAATCTTAGAAACAGATAACGGAACAGATGCAATTAAAATTCTTTTTGATCAGTTCCCGTTCTGCATTTTTGCATCAGAAGACCTCTCTCCGATTTCAGGGGCTGATTTATGCCACATAATAAAAAACAGACGCGAATTTAAGAAAATCCTCATTATTCTTACGGCAAGCGAATCAAACAGAGAATCAAATTTCTGGGCCGAAAACTGCCGTTCAGACGGATTCTTTATTCCTTCAGAAGAATCAATAAAACACATCGCACAATTTATGGAACTGAAAAGAGCAGAACTCAACAAAGTTCCAGTTGAAATTTTATCCCGGGATGAACCGCAAAAACTTACTGATGAAAGCGTTATAAAATATGTTGCAAGCTCATTCAGCAAAGAACTTTTTGAACTGTACACAATCCGCTCAGCCTTCAACGCAGAAAATTATATCTGGGATCTTGAGCCACTTCTAATGTACATGGCAAAAGCACTTGGATCAATTTACAATTACGATGCGCTTGGAATCATCATAAATGACAATCCTTTTATGGAATATTATGATGTTGTTGACTCACTTTCAAAAGCTGATTACGACGACTTCCAGAAAATATGTCGCTCTGATTTTACGACAAGAATTTCAAAAATAAAGGAATACAACTGGAACAAAAGCATTGTGCTAAAAAACACGATTGAAAGCATAAGCACGGAAGAAAAGCCTGACAGGAAAAAACTGAAAAACTATGAACTTTTCCCTGCAAATGAAATGAATAAATTTCCACTGACGATTCATATCGGAAGCTGCACGGAAGGTAAATTATCAAACAAGACTCGAAACAGACTTAATTTCTTCCTTGAAACATATTCACCTGTTGTAGAAAAAGTTCTTGCATTCCAGAAAGGAGAATACAGGGAACGAAAAATGCGTACAGCATTCTCCAGATTTCTTCCTGAAAAAGTTATCGACAGAATAATAGAAGGCGACAGTTTTGAAGCAACAAATGCCGGAGAACAGAGAAAAGTTGCAATTCTCATGGCAGACATAAGGGGCTTCACTGCAATAACGGAACAGAATGAGCCTGATAAAATAATCAATTTTCTCAACAATTATTTTACACGGATGGGAAAGATTATTGAAAAGCACGGCGGAACGATTGATAAATTCATGGGCGATGAAATAATGGCAATTTTCGGAGTTCCTGAAAGTTACAAATACAATGCTGAACGTGCCGCAAACGCCGCTCTTGAGATGATTGAAGAACTGAAGGAAATTGACACAAGCGAACTGAAGATGCCTGAAAATATCAGTTCATTGAGAATAGGAATCGGGATTCATTACGGACTTCCAATCGCGGGAACAATCGGAAGTGAAGATAAAAAAGAATACACTGTAATCGGGGACGACGTAAATCTTGCATCACGAATTGAAGACCTCACAAAACTTTACGATCTCCCAATTCTCATAAGCGGCGCGGTAAAAATGGACATAGAAGCTGCAGCCCAGGATCCGGCTAATTCCTTCTACATCAGAAATCTTATTCCGCGGACGATACGTTACATCGATAATGTAAAAGTTAAAGGAAAATCTATTCCGGTTGAACTATATGAACTCACAAGTGATCTGAAAAAATATTCAGTCAATTTCTCTGAAAATTACAGCAAAGGTCTTTATCAGTACATGAAGGGAAATTTCAACGGCGCACAGGATTATTTAAGAATTGCAAAAATCCTGAATAAAAAGGATGTACCTACTCAAGTTCTGCTGGACAGATGCGTTCAGTTTGAAAAGGAAAAACCTGCTGACTGGGACGGAGCAATCACCCTTAAATCAAAATAGGAAATGTAAAAATGGAAAGGCTTGAACATAAAATATTTCGTAAATCAACTTTTACAAACATCACGGGCTCAATAAAATTTTTCCTCTATACATATTTTGTTTCAGGATTCCTGGATTTGTTGAATTTAAAACAGATTTTGATACTCCTTGGAACAAACTTAATTTTAACGGTAATCTCACAGTTTTTTATTGCTCCACGGGCAGTAAAAAAAATAACCTGGAAACTTTCAGAAGGACTTCAGAAACTTGAACAGGAAAATTTTACTGAAAAAGAAAATACTGAACTTCTTATAGAATTGAATAAAATACCTAAAATAATTACGACTGCTGTTGCAGGTAATGTTTCAGTCGTAACGATACTTGTTGCAGGATTAGCTTTCTGGTTTTCAAATCCTTCTATTCATGTAATTGTTGTTGCAGTCACATGCTGCGTACTCTGCATCTATTCTTTTGCAACAAAAACTTATCATGAAACAGAAACAGTAATCCGCAAAGAATGCAACAAAATTTTCTGCAGCGGTAAAATCGATGACAAGATTGTAAAAAATGAAAAATTCTTTGGAGCTTCAATTAAGAAAAAAATTCTGCTGTATTCAATCGTGCCGTTTTTTCTAACTTCACTTTCAATCATTTTGAACATAATGAGAATGCAGAATGAATATTCCGTTTCAGAAAGAAGCGCCTTTACTTATCTGCTTCAGCTGGCAATCACAATTGCAATAAATTCTTTCTTTGTTATAAAGATTTCATATTACGCACAAAAGGAAATAAATGAAATCTCAGGAAACTTTAATCAGGCTCTGGAAGAAAGTAAAAAAGTAAACAAGGCAGACCTCTACATTCCAACAACACTCAGTAATGAATTTTCATACAACATTTATCTTACAAATCAGCTTTCCTCATATCTTCAGGGGATTGTAACTGCAACGAATAATCTGGGAAAAGAAATTTACAAAACAACTGAAGAGCTTTATAAAATTGCAACAAGAACTGCAACTGCAGCAATTTCAGAATCATCCGCAATAAGGGAATGTTTTTCAACTCTTGAAGATCTGAAAAAGCAGCACGAACGGCTTTCTGCTTACATTGAAAAAATTCAAAAGCATACGGACACAGCAAAAGAATATGTTACAGACGGAACAGATTTGATTTCTACATTGAAAAACAAAATGTCTGAAATCACACAAACAAACATTGAAACTATAAAAGGAATAAAAACCCTCAGCGAAAAAATAGAAAAAATATTTGGACTTGTAAATTCAATCGATGAAATTGCAGAAAAAACTACAACGATTGCTTACAATGCTGAACTTGGAATTTCTATGGCAGGAGAAACAGGCGAAAAGTTCCACATCATATCAAATGAAATAAGACGACTTGCCTCTGCAACCTCAAATTCAACAAATGAAATTAAAAACAGAATTAAAAAGATTCAAAATGCATCAGATAATCTTATAATCAGCGGAGAAAGCGGTGCTCAAAATACAACAGAAGAAAACCACATTTTCTCTGAACTTGAAAGTAAGTTCAAGGACCTTTATCTTTCAAGCGACATAACAGTAGAAAGCATTCAGAGTATTTATCAGATTACTGAAGTACAGAAGGAATCCTTCGAAAATATTAATCAGCTTCTTTCACTGCTGAATTCTTCATTTGAAAAATTTTCTTCCTGCACTAAAGAGATAAGCGGACAGGCCGGAAACCTGAAAATTATTTCTGAAAACATGGGAGGTGTAAAATGAAAAGAAGCGTCACAAATTATTTTGATTTGAAAAAGAATGACAGAAATTTCTCAAGCTTCGTTTTAAGAAAATCACTTCCGTTCAATACGCTGGTATTTTTTGTATTTTATCTTCTGCTTTCATTTTTTTCAGGCATTCCTGTTTTTAAATTCAGCAATCAGATATTTCCAATGATGCTGATTTTCTTCATCGAAATGACAACTGCAGAATACGTACTTCACAGTCTTACAACTACAAAACTTTCAAACTCAATAATACACTGGGAATCAACGGGAATGAATACAGCAAGCCGAACCGAGCTTCTTGAAACCATTCTCCACTACCCTTTTAAAAGATCCATGATAACAATGGCAATTTACATTTTAAATAATCTTCTGCTTACATTCTATTTAAAATGCAGATTTCATGTTGATAACCATATTCTTTCATTTATTTTCTTAGGTGTACTGCATCTGTGCTATCTAAAATCCATGCTGAACATTTACTATCTTGAAGTAGCATGCGGTAACGTTGCATCTAAAATTGTTAAAAGCGGTATAAAAATTTCACAGGGACAAAGATTCTTTGGAATATCAACAAACACCTCATACATAATTTTCATTATTCTGCCTGTAATTTTCTCGGGTCTTATAATTCTTTTTTCGCAGTACTTAAGTTTAACAGAAGTTATAATTCATCCAAACGGAGAAGTTGCATCTCTAAAGCTTTCGGAACTTGAGATGAAAGGAATTTTTATAAAAGGACTTTTGCCGTCAGAAATTTCACAGCTAAGGCTTATATTTCATACGCTTTCAAATATTTCAATAATATTTGTTCTTATTTTTCTGTATTATTCTAAAATTACAAAACACATCGATACAATGCAGAAGAATCTTGAAAACAAAGGCTCAAACTACACTGGAAAAACAAGCTTTTTTGATGTAGATCTTTCAACGGAAAGTTCATATTCACTTCACATGCTGAACAATGAATTTCTATTTTTTGACAGACTGATTGAATCAAACATTCAGTACTCACTTGAAATCAGGGATTCAATAAAAAATCTTTCAAACATTTCCACAGAGACAGAAGGAATTGTTTCAACACAGTCAGTTCAAATTGAAAACATTCTTGCCATAATGCAAAACATAGACACAATGAGCAAACAGACGGAAACAAAAATTTCAGAAGTAACAAATATTATTTCAGACAGTCTAGGAAACATAAGCTCAATGTCAAATAAGCTCGGTGTGATTCTTGAGCAGATGAAAAACATAACTGAAATAAACGGAGTCACAATTTCAAACATCAAAAACTTTACCGAC
Source organism: Treponema sp. (assembly GCA_024687165.1). Classification (GTDB taxonomy): domain Bacteria; phylum Spirochaetota; class Spirochaetia; order Treponematales; family Treponemataceae; genus Treponema_D. The sequence continues at coordinate 18,239 of JAILEY010000062.1, read as the reverse complement.
AAGCTTTTAAGCATTCAGGACATTCTTTCTATTATTGAAAACATTGCCGATCAGACTAAAACAATTGCCTTTAACTCAGAACTTGAAGCAAACAAAACAACAACAGAACACAACAATGAAAATTTCACTCTGATTGCAGAACAGATCAGAGAGCTTACAAAAAATACAATTGATCTTACAAAAAAAATTAAAGAACAGATCAAGGAAATTTCCAGTTCAAGTGAACTCCTGATAAACACAGGAAATAACTGTATGAAAAAAACTCAGGAAGGAAACGCAATCTGCAGTACACTCGACAGTAAGTTCTCAAAGATTATTGATTTTGCAAATGAATCTTATTCAAGTTCAGAAAAAATCAGAGATACAATTCATGAACAGGGAAATTCTTTCAGGGAAATCATTATTACAATTGAACAATTCATGGAAGACTTCAGAAAGTTTAAAGACAGTTCTAAAAACAGACTTGAGATTATAGCAAGGCTCAGAGATCATTCACAAAAGATTCTTGAGATCAGCGAGGAATACAAAAAAAGAGGTAACGAAGCATGAAAAATTATGAAAAGCAATTAATAGTAAAAAGTTTTGCACCGGATATTTTTTCTGCGCTTCTGATTTTCGCATACGCAGTATTTTCAACAAGACTGACGATTGAACAGATTCAACCGATGATGAGTTTGGTTCTTACAATGATCGTGTTCATGCAGTTTATATGCGCTCCGTTTACAGACCATTTGTGCTACAAAAAGATTTCAGACAGAATAGAAAGATTTTATCTTGATAAATCCTCATTCAACGTAGAAAGCCGAACAAAGCTTTTTGAAGATCTGATGCAATATCCTACATACACAGCCCTCATGACACTGATGTACTTTTTCATCGGAGTTTTCACACTTTTGCTTTTTTCAATTTTTAACGTAACGATTCCAAAATCTTCTATTATCATTTTCTTTACTGAAGCAACTTTCGGAATTATGTTTGCAACTCTTGTAGGCTATAACGCAAGCTATAACGTAACAAGACCGATTGCAACAGACATTGTAAAAGAGGGAATTGAAACTAATTATGCATTAAGAAAAAAAACATTCGGTCTCAACAGAGATACAAAGCTGATTTTAACAATTGTGATTCCAATTATTTTCACAACGATTATTAACTGCTCTCTTGTTATTGTAGAAAATCTGAACAGAAATATTGTTCCGTCATCTGAATTCATCGACTCGCAGAAAAGCAAAGTATTTTTAACCTGTATCTTAAATATAATTACTCTGTTCTGCTGTGTTTTCTATTTCTACAAAAACCTGAAAAGCCAGAATGATGCAATGTCAACGGTTTTAAATGAAATGTCTACAGAAGATATTTCAAAAATTTCTTTCATCAATACAGACCTTTCTGATGAAGGAGCATACAATCAGTATCTGTCAAATCAGCTGATCATTAAATTCGGAAACGTCCTTGATCAGATGTCTGCATTTGGTTTTACAATCAAAAAAGCAGTAACGGACCTTGGACGAATTGCAAATGAAACTGAAACAACCTCAATTGAACAGTCAACGGGAATTAAAGAAATCGTTTCTACAATGGAAAATGCAACAAAGCTTTCACACGACATTGAAAACAGAATCATGGAAGTTGCACAGCTTGCAAAAGAAACTGTAGAAAACGTAAATAACGGCTCAAACAATCTTGAGCGCACCCTGGATTCAATTTCATCAATTGATATTTCAAATAAAATTACGATTAAAGGAATTAAAGATCTTACAGAAAGAATTAATTCCATCTGGGAAATTGCAAACATCATCGATAATATTTCGAACCAGACAAAAATCATTGCTTTTAACGCAGAGCTTGAAGCAACAGGAACACAGAAAAAAACAAAAAACTTCAAGAACGTTTCAGTTGAAATCAGACGCCTCGCAAATAAAACAATGGACAGTACCCGCGAAATTAAAGCAAAGATAAATGAAATTCAAAATACCTCATTAGATCTTCTTAAAACATCAAAGAAAACAACAACGCTGATTAATCACGGAAATGAACTGTCAATCAAACTGGAAGATAAATTTACCAACATCTCAAATTCTGCAAAATCAAATTCCATATCAGCAAATGAAATTCAATACCTTGTTCAGCAGCAGACAAAAGCATTTGATCAGATTGTATCAACACTTCAGCAGATCAGTATGAATATTCAGCATTTTTCACTTTCAACAAGAACTCTCATTGAAACTTCAAAAAAGCTTCAGACTAACGTTGAAATACTGGAAGAAACACAAAGTCTTTCAAAAGAAAAAAAATTAGGCAGGGAGGATGCATAATTATGGGAAACAACACAGATTTGAAATTCGGATTAAAAGTATATCTCCACAACATGTTCATAAACACAATTGCCGCAATATCAACTTTCTTCTTCATGGCTTTGTTTCTGATGCTGCGTCAAACTCAGATTCTCTATAGTCTGAGTATTTCGATGCTTTTTTATTTTCTCTGTCAGTTTACTTTTGATTATTTTTTAACAAAAAAACTCACAGGCAAGCTTGAAAATGATTTGATGTTATTATCAAAAGGGTCAATTGAAACTGAGGAAGAACGTACAGAGATTTATAAAAAGCTCATCCACATTCCACCAATTAAATCGCTATGCAGTTTCTGCTACTTCATCATACTTCTCAGCGTACTGACTATCATCTTTATAAAATTTGACAAAATTGGAATTGACAGCGCAACGGCAAAAGATGCATATCCGGCATGTATTTACTGTTCAATAATCGCTTCACTTTTTACATACAACTCAATAGAAAACATTTGCAATCCATATCTGAAAAAACTTGTTGCAGATGGAATTGATGAAAAATATATTTTCTCAAAAAACTTTTTCGGACAGAAGAGACTTGGATTCGGTCTGCCGCTTTCAGTTCGTTCTTTTGCATTTCTTTTTGTTCCTGTAGCCGTTTCAAACATCATGTCACTTGTTATAATCAATCAGGCTTTTCATGTTACAAACGGATACAACATCGGAGTTGTTTCACAGAACTACAGATTCATTCTGTTTAATTTAATCTTTCTTACTACTAACATCATTCTTGTTTTTGCTTTCAGACGCTACCTTAATTTTGGTTCACAGCAGCATATGGAAAGTACAAAGAAACTTCTTGAAGAAAATTCAGCTGAAATAAATCTTGATTCAACTCTCGGCGATCAGATCCAGTACAACATTTATCTTCTTGTCCGCGTAATTGAAAACTACAACTTTCTGATGAACAAGCTTACAAAAATCGGACAGGATATTTTCAGTTCAACGGGAGAGCTTTCAATCATCGCTTCTGAAATTTCTGAATCATCTAATTCACAGAATGCGGATGTAAAGGAAAGTCTTGCAACGATGGAAGATTCATATTCACTTTCAAAAAATATTTCTTCAAGAATTACGGAAGTATCTGGAGGAACTGACAATACAAAATATGAAGTTTCAGAGGCATTCTATCTCCTGAAGGAAAATATTGAGCAACTTACTGAAATCAACACTTCAAATATGGAATTCAAGGAAGGTATAGACAGATTATCAAAACAGATTGAAAGTGTTGATGATATTGTTTCAATCATCAAGGATATTGCAGACCAGACAAAAATCATTGCCTTCAACGCAGAACTTGAAGCAATCAGTGCAGGAAAAGAAGGTCAGAATTTTCATATTGTTTCAACAGAAATCAGACGTCTTGCAAACAATACTATGAACTCAATCGACACTATCAAGGAATATATTGCAAATGTAAAACAGTCTTCAACTTCACTTCTTGAAAGCTCGATTACAAACTCATATAAAATTACGGAAGAAATTGCAACGGCCAGGGAACTTGAGCAGCAGTTTGATCAGATTAAAAAATCATCTAATCTTACAAACTCAAAGTCAAATGAAATTACAAGCATCATCGAACAGCAGACGGTTTCATTCAATCAGATTGTTATTACGCTCAGGCAGATAAGCGCCGGACTTGAAAGCTTTACGATTTCAACAAAAACAATCAACAATGCCGTTGAAGATATGAAAAATATAGCACATAAACTTTCAGGAATAAATTAAAACTATATTAAGAGTTAAATTCGATTTTTTATAAATATAATAAAATTGGCGCGAAGGACTGCTCAGCGCGACTGGAAGCCAATTTAATTAACATTTTAGAGAAACTCAAATTTAGAACTATTTAAGAGTTTTTAAAGCTGCAAGATTTTTGAGGATTTTTTCCATTACAGAAAAGCTTGATTCTGTAAGGGATTCAAGATTATCTTTTTCTGTATGAAAAAGTCTCCAGGTAAGAGGAAGATGATCCTTGTAAGAATAGTCTGGAATATTTTCCTGCATTCGCTGAACATGACTGGATTCTCTGTTTAAAACAGCTTCTTCCAGAGATTTATTCTGATTCAAATTTCTTGCATAAAGAGATGCTTCATCTGCAGGCAAAAGAGTGATTGCAACGGCTGGAATTCCGCATGCTAAAAAAGATGCATTATCGCTGTAAGATACAGGAAGTGCCATCCATCTGCCGGGACATGAAGCTGTCAAAAGATTCTGAGTGCTTTCAAATAAATCTGAAAACTGCTTTTTAAATTTCTGCGGTGCTGATTCTGTTATGGAACTTTTTGAAAGGATTGGAATGTCACCTCGACCGCAAGCATCAAAAACATAAATTTCATCATCTGTAATTCCAAGTCTTTTGAATGTACTTGCAATTCCAAAAGCTCCCTGCTGCGAAACTCCGGTATCCCAGCCAAGTTCTTCCCCATCTGTAAAAAAAATCCTGATATTATGAAAAGTTTTAAGCTGAGAAAGCCATACAGCCCAGTTCATTATCTGCCAGCATGCGGCACTGTTATCATTTGCACCAGGACTATTTTCAACCCGGTCATGATGACAAATTACAGTTTTAATTTTAAAAGAAGAATTGTAGGCTGAACTGCCGAATTGAATGAGAACATGTTTTTTACCATCAATAGGAGCAATACTTGCATTAACGCCATGAGAAGAAAGCCAGTCGACAATAAAGCCGCTTCTGTTTTCACTGCAATTAATGAAATCTACAAAATCCTTTTCAAAATTCATATTTAAACTATATTTCATGATCTGCAATATTTCAACAAAATAAATTTTTGTATTAGATCAAATTTTAAATAGAAGATCAAAAATCAATTAATTGCAAGTTTTTAAATCTGAGATTGTAGTTTATATAACATTTGTGATATAATTAGAATATTATGAAGAAAGATTTGTTTATTGATTTGATAAAGTCGGTTCCAAAAGCAGAACTTCATGTTCATGAAGAAGCAGTCCTCGGACGTGCAACAGTAAAAAAAGTTTATAAGCGTAATTTCGGAAAAAGCATGTCAGATAAAGAATTCAATGATTTGTTTGACTATAACGATCTTGCAGGATTTCTTGCTTCCTTTATAAAAATTCAGTCTTTCTTCACACATATAGATGATTTCGAACTTATGTTCAGAGATTTTTCAGATTACCTTGATGAAAATAACATCGTATACTGCGAAACTTTCTTCAGCCCTACTTCGCACCTGAAAAAAGGCTGGGCTTTCCACGATATGATTTCAGTTATTGAAAAAAGCATTAATGAAATCAAAGCTAAATCAGGAAGAACAGTAAAACTTATTGTTGATGTAAGCCGCTCATTCGGAAAAGAAAATGCAATGAGAAACCTTGATCTTGTACTTGCTGAAAAAAATCCAATCATTCTTGGAATCGGACTTGGCGGGGACGAGGCAAAAGGTCCTGCAAAAGAATATGCTGAAGTATTTACAAAAGCTAAGGAAAACGGACTTCATACAGTTACACATGCGGGTGAAAGCTGTGAAAGTTATTCGATGAAAGACAGTATTGAACTTTGTCACGCAGAACGCCTCGGACATGGAATCCAGGCAATTAAAGATGCAGACTTTGTAAAGGAACTTGCAGAAAAAAAGATTCCGCTTGAAGTTTGTCCTACAAGTAATACTTTCATTCTTAAAGAATTCAACGGGGATATTAAAAATCATCCTGCAAAAAAACTTTTTGATGAAGGCGTATACATTACAATAAATACAGATGATCCAACCTTCTTCAAATGTTCACTTCTTGACGAATACTGGAACATCTACAAAGGCTTAAAATTCTCCCTCGATGAAATAAAGCAGATAATAAAAAACGGATTTAACGCAGCATTCATAAGCGATAAAGAAAAAGCAGAATACTGCAAAAAAGTTGATGCTGCATGGGACGAATGGTTCAAAGAACATCCAGACTGCAAATAATCACAGGCAGATAAAATCTTCCCTGCTGTCAATCAACTGTTCCTCGCAATTGTAAAGCTCAGTCTTCATAACATATAGACTTTTTGAAAAATCAATATCACACACAAAAGACGTAAGCACCGTTTTATCAATAATACCGCATACAGTTCTTGCAAGAACTTCATTCGAATTGCTGTTCATCAATGCAATCTGCTGAATGATATAGCCCCCGTCTGAAAAATCCGAAAGCGAAATCCTGCTGTTTACATTTTTCCCGTTTACTTCAACCTGTACGCCACTGATCATAAATAAAGTCTAGTATGCATTGAAATTGTTGTAAAGAGACATTTAATCCGCATTTAAAACTTGATTTAAATAATATCTTGAAAAAATACTGAATAATCTTTAGTATTATTAAAAAATCACTAAGCTTGTCACCCGTCCAGGATGGCAGCATAAATGAGGTACTATATGTCTACACCATTGGAAAATTATCTTGCTTCTTGCGGTAATAAGCCAAATGCCGCAATGTGCGCTTACGTTGCAAACCTTCAGCAGGTTGCAGGCGTGAATCCTTCAATTGCCGCTGATATTGTTAAAGAAATTGAAAATCAGCGCAGCCACCTTAAGCTTATCGCTTCTGAAAACTACTGTTCTCTGGCAGTACAGGCTGCAATGGGCAATCTTCTTACAGATAAATATGCTGAAGGGTATCCAGAACACCGCTACTATGGTGGATGTGTAAATGTTGATTCAGTTGAATCTACTGCAGCTCGTGAAGCAGAATCTCTCTTTGGTGCAGATTATGCATATGTTCAGCCACACTCAGGTGCTGATACAAACCTTGTTGCTTACTGGTCAATTCTTTCCGCAAAAGTTGAAACACCAACTCTTGAAGAACTCGGTGTAAAGTCCCTCAATGATCTTACTGCTGAACAGTTTGATATGCTGAGAAAGAGATTTGGAAATCAGAAATTGATGGGTCTTGACTACTCATGCGGTGGTCACCTTACACACGGATATAAAATGAATGTTTCAGCACGTATGTTTGAATCTCATCCATATGGTGTTGATGAAAAGACAGGTCTTCTTGATTACGATGCAATTGAAAAGCAGGCAATGGAAGTTAAACCTCTTATTCTTCTTACAGGATATTCAGCATACCCTCGCGGAATTAACTTCAAGAGATTCCGTGAAATCGCAGACAAATGCGGTGCAGTTCTCATGGTAGATATGTCACACTTTGCAGGTCTTGTTGCAGGTAAAGTTTTCACTGGAGACGAAGATCCTGTTAAGTGGGCAGATATCGTTACTACTACAACACACAAAACTCTCCGTGGTCCACGCGGTGCCCTTATTCTCTGTAAAAAAGAATTTGCAGATTACGTAAACAAGGGTTGTCCTATGGTTCTTGGCGGACCACTTCCACACGTAATGGCTGCAAAAGCTCTTGCATTCAAGGAAGCAAACACAAAAGAATATCAGGATTATGCACATCAGGTTGTAAAAAACGCACAGGCTCTTGCAAAAAATCTTGCTGCAAAAAATGTTCCACTCCAGACAAACGGAACAGACAACCACCTTATGCTTGCTAATGTTTATGAAGCATACGGTCTTACAGGAAAACAGGCAGAAGCTGCTCTCTTCCAGGCTGGGGTAACAGTAAACGCAAACGCTCTTCCATACGACAAGATGGGTGCATGGTGGACTTCAGGTCTTCGTCTTGGAACTCCAGCCCTCACAACTCTTGGCATGAAAGAGGGTGAAATGACAGAAGTTGCAGAAATCATCGATATGGTTCTTAAAGGATCAAAACCTGGATTAACAAAAGAAGGAAAACCTGCAAAGGGTAAAGTTGATGTAGATCCTGCAGTTCGTGAAGCAGCTGCAAAACGCGTTGACGCACTTCTTTCAAAATTCGTTCTTTATCCAGAACTTGATCTGGACTTCTTAAAGAAGGAATTTGTAAAATAATCGCTGAAATTAAATCAGCGTAAAAAAAGCCCGTGTTCTACTACAAAAGCTGTCAGTAAAACACGGGCTTTCTCATTTTAAAGACGCACAATAAATCAGCTTTTATTCAACCGTGTAACAGTCAAAGCCTGCATCCTTAAGTTTATTTCCCATAGTCTTTGAAGAATTTTCATCTACAACAACAATGTAATATTTTGTTCCACTGGAGCGAACTTCAGTAAAATAATATGCATCAAAATTTTTACGTCTTGCTTTTTCAATTAGTTCAACTGCATTTTCTCGTTTTTTGAACAGACCAAGCTGCTGTTTTTTTCCGCTTTTTTTTGAACGCTCATAATCAGCGTTTCCGGCAAGAACAGGAACTGAATTATCTTTTGTAACAGACGGAACTTCAGATGGAACTGTAGATTTATCAGTAGCCTCTGGAATTTTTACAGAAGAAGTTGCAGGTGCCTCAAATTCAATTTTACCGCGCGGTACAAAATACCAGAAAGGTACGCTTGCAATCTGAATATTTCCTTTTACAATCGCTGTCTCCGCACTATCCGGAAATTCTTTTTTAAGACGCTCAGAATAAGTTGAATTATTTGTAAGATACCACAAGGTAAAAAGAATCTGCGGTCTGACACTCTTCATTGTTTCCATTGAACTGTAAGCCTGAAGAAGAACAACAGAATCTTTTGTTTCACTGATTGAAGAAGCCTTGCACAAAGAACTCCAGACTCCGTACAAATTTGCAAGTGCGAGAATATTTTCATTTTTACTCTGGCGTACACTGCTTGCAAGATAAGAATCAGCGGTTTCATGATCGCCTGCACAAAGACAGCATCTAACTGCAGCAATTACAAGTTCTTCTGAAGAAATACGAGGCATACCGGCAGCATCTCCTGCGGCAATTCCTGCAGCCTTTGCATAAGAAGCAGAAGCATCCGTGTACAATCCAAGCTGTTCCTGCATGGTACCCGTAAAATATAAAAGGGAACGCTGATCGGCTTTTGTAGCACATTCTCCAAGATGAGATTTTAAATAATCAATGGAATCCTGAACTCCACCCTGCTTAAGACTTTCATTTCGTATTGCAGATGCATTTTTTTTCGTCTGAGCATAAATCCCGGCAGAAAAGAAAGATATTAACAGGACAAATACAGTAATAGTTTTTTTCATATTATTTTGATTCTTCAGATTTTTTTTCTTCAGGATTTTCCTTTGACACTGCACTTTTGTTTTTAGCAGAATCATTTTTTTCTTTTTTTGCATTCTTTAAAAAGATAAAAGGTATAGTCACAAGAACACCCGCAAAGAATGATGTAAACAAAGCGGTCCATACAGGAATATCCGAAAACGAATAAAAAAACCAGATTTCACATTTATTTGTAATGTTTTTTCCAATAAAAAGGCTGAAACAGGCCAGAAGAACCAGACTGCTGATCAATTTAGACATAAAAACTCCTTATATCATTTCTTTATTATATTTCTTTCTATATTTTTATATTAATCCAAAAGCTTTTTTTTTTCAAACATTTTAAGATGATGATTGATAATCTGATTTGAGCAGACAAAAATCATTCAGAAAAAATCAACAGAATCGTGAACCCATGCTCGAAAAAAGGCTTCCGCGCTACGCTTGTGCAGATTTTTTTTCGAACACGGAACCCCGCTTCTGTTGACTTCTATAACCTTTTTAATAACTTTTCATTCAATTCTTTTATCTGAATTACAAAAAATCAGATAATAAAAAAATATTCAACAGTAGTGAACCTGAAATCAATTTTTAATATCTAATACAGAATCAATAAATCTAACAGTAACTCACATTGAAAATTAAATTCAAAAAGTTTATAATCAAGCCCATATTTATTAATACTATAGAGGATAAAAATGAAAGCGATTGAATTAGAGAAAGCTTACAACCCAAAGGATTTTGAAGACAGAATCTACGAACAGTGGGTAAACAAGGGATGCTTTAAACCAGCAAGTGATGAAAAATCACCAATGCACCAGTGCTATCTTGAAAAGAACAAGAAATCTGCGGTCTCTAAATATACAGTCGTCATTCCTCCTCCAAACGTTACAGGCGTTCTTCACATGGGACACGGCCTTAACAATACACTCCAGGACATTGTAGTACGCTACCACAGAATGAAGGGAGACAATACTCTCTGGGTACCTGGAACTGACCACGCAGGAATTGCAACTCAGAATGTTGTTGAACGTCAGCTGAAAAAAGAAGGTCTTTCACGAAATGATCTTGGACGTGAAAAATTTCTTGAACGCACATGGCAAGTAAAAGAAGAACATCATGCAACTATCGTAAAGCAGCAGCGCAAACTCGGTAACAGCGTTGACTGGGATCGCGAAAGATTTACATACGACGAAGGTCTTTCAAAGGCAGTTCGTGATGTTTTTGTTACACTCTATGAACGCGGTCTTATGTACAAGGGACAGCGACTCGTAAACTGGTGTCCTCGTTGTGGAACAGCTCTTGCAGATGATGAAGTTGACCATGAAGACACACAGGGCGCAATGTACCACCTCTATTACGAGTATGCAGACGGAAGCGGAAAAATTGAAGTTGCAACAACTCGTCCGGAAACATTCTTTGGTGATACTGCAGTTGCCGTAAATCCTACAGACGAACGATACACATCAATAGTTGGAAAAAAGCTTAAGCTTCCTCTTACAGGAAAAGAAATTCCAATCATTGCTGATGATTATGTTGATAAAGAATTTGGAACAGGTATGGTTAAAATCACTCCTGCTCATGACCCTAATGACTGGGAAGTTGGAAAAAGACACAATCTTGAAGTAATCAACCTTCTTACTCCAGACGGAAAACTCAATGAAAATGTTCCTGAAAAATACCGCGGTCTAAAACCAGAAGCTGCACGTAAGCTTGTAATCGAAGACCTCACAGAAGCAGGACTTTTCAAGGGTGAAGAAAAAATGACTCACTCAGTAGGTCACTGTTACCGCTGTAAAACTGTTGTTGAACCATATCTTTCATATCAGTGGTTTGTAAAAATGAAGCCGCTTGCAGACAAAGCCTTAGCCGCATGGAAAAACGGAGAAATCCAGTTCTTCCCTAAAAAATGGGAAAACACATACGAACACTGGCTCACAAACATCCGTGACTGGTGTGTAAGCCGCCAGATCTGGTGGGGACACAGAATTCCTGCATGGTACTGTCAGGATTGTGGTGAAACAATGGTTAGCCGCGAAGACGTATGCAAATGTTCAAAATGCGGAAGCACAAATATCAAACAGGATCCAGATGTTCTTGATACATGGTTCTCTTCATGGCTCTGGCCTTTCTCTACTTTGGGATGGCCTCAGAAAACAGAAGATCTTTCTACCTTCTACCCTACAACAGCACTTGTAACAGCATACGACATTATCTTCTTCTGGGTAAGCCGCATGATTATGGCAGGACTTGAGTTTACAGGTAAAGCTCCTTTCCACGATATTTACATCCATGGTCTCGTTCGCGACAAGCAGGGCCGCAAGATGTCAAAATCACTTGGAAACGGAATTGACCCTCTTGAAATCATAGACATGTACGGAGCAGACGCACTTAAGTTTACACTCAGTTACATGTGTGCCCAGGGACAGGATGTTCTTGTTGATAAAGACTCATTCAAAATGGGATCTAAATTCTGTAACAAAGTATGGAATGCAAGCCGCTACATTCTCGGAAATCTTGAAGGACGCAACCTCATTCCTGTAACAGACAGTTCTCTCACAGAACTCGACAAATGGATTTACACAAGACTCAACAATGCAGTTGCACTTGCAAGAGATGCATTTGAAGGCTACAGATACAACGACGGTGCAAGCGCAATCTACGAATACTTCTGGTATGATCTTTGTGACTGGTACGTTGAAGCAACAAAGCTCTCTTTCAAAAATGGCGATGATGCAGAAAAAGACCGTGCAGTTTCAGTCCTCCTCAATGTACTTGAAGAATCACTTAGACTCATGCATCCATATATTCCGTTTGTTACTGAAGAAATCTGGTCAAAGCTTCCTCTTGCTCAGATTATTGAAAACCGCAAAAAAGCCGGCAAACAGAAAATCATTACAAACAGCACATATACAAATCTTCTTGTTGACGCTCCATACCCTGAAGTTACAGAAGATCGCAAAAATGCAGAAGTAAGCGCAAGATTTGATGTCCTCAAGGAACTCATCCGCAACATCCGAGGACTGCGTACAGAATGTGGAATCGATCCTGCACTCAAAATCAATATTGCTGTAAAAGTACAGTCAGGCTCAAATGCAGAAGTCATCAAGGAAAAAACAGATATGATCTGCCTCCTCGCAGGTATTTCAAAGATTGACTTTATTGAAGCAGCTCCTGCAAAATCAATCGGTACAGTTGGAAGCGGATATGAAGCATTCCTTCTTGTTGACGAAAGCATCAATATTGAACAGCTTGCTGCAAAATTCAAAAAAGATATTGAATGGGAAAAGGAAAACGTACGCCGCAGTGAAAACAAGCTCAACGGAAAATTCGCAGAACATGCACCTGCAGAACTTGTTCAAGCTGAACGAAACGCCCTTGAAGAAGCAAAGAGCAAAATCGAAAAGCTCGAAGGCTATCTGAAAAATTTATAATTTAGAATAAGCAACAGGTAATAAAACGTGATATAATATTATTTGAAGCAATTTCGAGGGGAGTTTCAAAACTCGTCTGATTTTTGGAACTCCTTTCTTATTTCTGAAAAAAGAGGGCTCGATTATGGCAAAATATGAAATGGCTACTGAAAAACCTGAAAAAATGGACTCATACAGAATGTTCCAGCTTTCAAACATTTCATTCGCGCCGTACATTCAGCTTTCTACAATGCTGATCGGAAAAAGACGTCATGCAGGCGGAAATATGTTCCGTCACCAGATTGACACAATGGGCATCCTGATTGACTACGGATACATTGATTCAGTTCTGCTTAAAGCCAGCGTCGTTCACGATACAGTTGAAGACATTGCTGATTTTGACGAAAACCTGATTCTTAATGCAGATGCAGACGGAAAAGATGTACTTGCACTTGTTCTTGAAGTTACAAAACGTGAAGGCGAACAAAAAGACGACTTTCTAAAGCGCATAATCAATTTCGGCTCACAGAAAGCAAAACTTTTAAAATGCGCCGACAGAATCAGCAATATGATTGCTCTTGGATTTGTAACAGATGCAAAATTCATCGAGCGGTACTGCAACGAAACAGAATTCTACATTCTTCCAATCGCAATAGAAGTTGATTACAACATGTACCAGGAATTAATCAGCCTGATCATGACACGCCGCGAATATCTTGAAAAAATCCACTATTTTGACAAAGAAAAGAAAGAACAATGATTTCTTTAAATACGTACCTGAGGCAAAGATTCGGTTGCAAGGTATACAAACTGTCACTTGAAACAGGCTGCACCTGCCCTAACAGAGACGGCTCCATTTCTACAGGAGGCTGCACTTTCTGCTCAACAGGAGGAAGCGGTGAATTTGCCTGCTCATCAATAGAAAAAGCAAAAGAAAAAGTTGAATCAAAATTAAAGCACATCCCTGAGTCACAAAGAAAATACATTGCATATTTTCAGTCATATTCAAATACCTACGAAACAGCTGAGATGCCTTTTGAAAAACTAAAATCAATTTTTTTAGAAGCTGCAGCCCACAAAGAAATCGTTGCAATTTCAATTGGTACACGCCCAGACTGCATTTCCGACAGAATGATAAATTTTTTATCTTCCCTAAATAAAACAAAACCAATATGGATTGAACTTGGGCTTCAGACATCAAATGAAATAACTGCAGAAAAAATCAACCGCGGCTACAAAAATAAAACTTTCGAAGAAACATTCAAAAAATTAACAGAAAACGGATTAGAAATAATCCTACACATATTGCTGGGGCTTCCAGGAGAAACTGAAGAAGATATGCTGAATACAATCAGGTACGTATCAAAGTTTAAGCCTCAGGGAGTAAAATTACAGAATCTCCAGATTCTTGAAGGGACAAAAATCGCAGCAGATTATAAAAAATCTCCATTTTCTATATTTTCACTAGCGGAATATGCAGAACTAGTAGTAAAATGTTTAAATGAGCTCCCGAAGGAAACTGTAGTGCACAGGTTAACCGGCGACGGTCCCAAAAGCATTCTGATTGAACCGAAATGGAGCGCAGACAAAAAAAAGGTATTGAACTACTTAAATAAAAAAACAGAGGGATTATTATTATGAAAAGATTAATGAAAATTGCTGCAATGGCACTCGTTGCTTTGTCAGCATCCTCAGTCTTTGCACAGAACGCTGAATACAAAAAGCTTCTTGCAAAAGGAAAAGAGTACGAGTCAAAAAAAGAATATGTCTATGCACTCGGCTACTACTACGACGCAATGCAGGCTGATTTAAAAAACGCCCACGAAGCATTGAACTGTTTTCAGGATCTTACATCGATTCTTCAGGAAGGACGACCTGGAAGAGAAAAAAGCTACACGAAAAATTCCCTTCACACAGCTTACCTTGACCTTCTGAAAAATGCAGACAAATACTGGACTGAATTTCTTCCTGATGCATACACCTTCAAAGCATACATCAATGATGAAAACAGCCGTGCAGATGACAGTACTGGCACAGGAACATATTATGCACATATCCGTCTGGAAGGAACTTCTGCAAAATACAATGAAATCATGAAGCCGATTCTCCGCGGTCTCAAAGAAAAATGGACAAGCGGATGGACTGAAATTCCAGAAACATGGCCTGAAAATCCTCTTACATATGTAGAAGATGCAGATTATGAAAACACAGGCGTAACTTTCTATACTGACTTCAATAATTCTCAGCCTGTTTATAAGCAGATGAACAAGCAGAAAAAAACAGAAGAATATATTCCGCAGTACGACAAAACATATACTTCATGGAACTTTGGAGCTTTCACACCAAGCGATGAAGGCAGCAAGACAATGTGTGACATTCAACTTGCAGTCTGCGACAGTTCAACAGGAAAAGAAATTTTTGCATCAGACAGAGTTCTTGTATACAACAAGGGAACTTCGCAGGAAAACGATCATTACTACAACAACATAGAACTTACAGAAGTTCCAGGGAAAGTAATGAACGTAATCAACAGTGGAAATGCATTCATCAAAATTAAAAACATGTATCTCATGCAGGGAAAAACTCCGCTTGTAGATCTTATTGCATATACGGAAAAAAGAAGCACCGATCCGCTTAACAGAGAGTTCATGAATAACCTTACTGAACTCAACTACGCACAAGTAAATCCGCTGAGTCTTTCAAGAATCACAATTTTCAAAAACACAGAAGAAAAAGAATCATACTACAATCAGGAATCAATTCCGCATCTGATTCACGCACTTAACGCAAACTACGCATGGATCCGCGTGGAAGATAAAAACACAGGTGTAAGCGCAGACTTGTGGTCTACAAAAGTTACTCAAAAAGAATATGAATCAATAATGGGTGTAAATCCAAACAGAGAAAATAAAGACAACGGAAAGCACATCGGAGCAAACAAGCCGGCTGGATTCATTACGGCAAACATGGCAATCGAATACTGCAACAAGCGCAGTCTCAAAGAAAAACTCACACCATGCTACAGCGTCGATGATTACGGCAACTGGATCTGCAATATCCACGCAAACGGTTACCGCATCATGACTCTTCAGGAAGAAAGTGCTGCATTCGGAACAACATCAAACTTCTGGGCACAGGATGATTACACAGGAGAATTTGACATTCACGATGTTGCACTTTTAGACGGAAATGAAGCGGGTCTTTACGACTTTGTAGGAAACGGAATTGAACTGAAATTTTTCATTGATGACAGAGGCAAGTGCTATTCATACAGAAAAGCAAGATTTTACCTTGACCGCGAAACAAAAGAGTTTTCACAGGAACCACCGGAAGCAGATGAAATTCCAACTAGCCGCCGAGGACTCATTCCTGTAAAAAAAGACGCAGAAGAAGACAAAGCTTACTACAACACATTCCGCGTTGCAAAAACTTCAGTACCTGCAGTTGCAGCATGGGACAAAGCTCAATCTGCAAAAATGGCTTCAATCAACTGGGTTCGCATAAAAGATGATTCTCTTGATGTTGACACTTTCATCTGGCCGGTACAGGTTACACAAAAAGAATATGAGTCCCTCATGGGCTCAAACCCGAATAAAGAAAACGGAAAATTTATCGGAGAAAACAAGCCGGTAACATTCATCACTGCAAACATGGCAATCGAATACTGCAACAAGAGAAGCCTCAAAGAAAAACTTGGACCATGCTACAAAAAAATTACTGACGTAAGCGGAAAAGAAATCTGGGAATGCAATCTTTATGCAACAGGTTACAGGCTCATGACAGAAAAAGAAATTGCCGCAGCATACGGAACTGTTGATTCTGAAATTTATGATGAAGATAAATTCTACGAACAGTTCTGGCCTACAAACAAAGAGATTGCAGAAATCGCAGTAAAGAATGCAGATTCAAATGGTCTTTATGACATGTACGGAAACGGTACTGAACTCAACATGGTTGTATTTGAAGACTGGTGCTATGAAGAAAATCACTACTCTCCTTTCGCAGCAAAAAGCAAACTCGTAAAGCCGACTGCAACAACCGTAGAACCAGAAGATGATTCAAAATATAAATTCGTAAGCACAAAGCCTGCAACCGGACTTGAGACATCTGCATTCCGCGTGGCACGTGCAACTCCAGAAAGCATTGCAAAAGATAACGCAAGAATCAAAATCTTTACGACTAAAGTTATGAAAGCAGAAGCCGTACAGTACATGGACAAAGAGCTTGCAATCAACGTAACGGGGCAGAACCTTACGGAAGACGGAGAATACGCCGTATACAACAAAAAGAATTATTACGTTTCAAATATTTCAAAAGATAAAAAATCGGGACAGATTATAATTCCTCTGGATAAAGATTATTATGCAATCAAAGACAAGGATTACTCCGGAGAAATTAAATTCTATGTTGACGGCAGAAAAAAGAGAAAGCTCGCAAAAGAACATTCAAGAGTTCTGATTGATACTGTAAAAGTTTATCTTGAGCATAATAAAATCGATGTAAAGAAAACTGAATTCTGCGTTTATGTTGATACACCATCTGCATCGGCACTTGAAAAATACAAGATTCCGGTGACAGTAAAAATCAATGATGACAAAATGAACATCCTTGAAAGCAATACAAGCATGGACGTAAAGACTGGGATTTCAACTTATGAAAGAAAAATCTACACACCAAAAGTAGACAACACTTACAAAGTTTCAGTTGAATATAATGGAACAGAAATTGCATCAATGGATCTTGAAGTTACTGACATTCAAAAGGAACTTGAAAATGCATTCAAGGATATTGCAGAACCTGTAGAATGTGTTTCTGACGGAGATAAAAACTACTGCATGTTCAACGTAAAGGCTGATCAGCTTGCACAATACAGTCCAAAGCCGATTAAAGCCGGTGATGAAACAAAATTCGTAAAGGGAATCAAGAAGACTGTTGCTGAAGTTTTAAAAGCAAAAAAAGAAGATTTCGGGATCAAGGCAGATTTCCTTTCAAAAGCAGCAATCAGAATGAAAGCACTACCGGCAGAATTCAAAGTACCTGTAGCAAATGCTGCAGACGGAAAGCTCAAGAACGTGTGGTGTCTCGCAGGAAAAGACAGCATGTTTGTTTTCGTTGTTGAATTCGACAGTTTTTAGGTTGTTGAATTGACATTAGTATTCATTGATATTAAAATATTGTCTGAATAAATTATTCAAGGAGTTTAACTTACTATGGTTAGAGTTGCTATTAATGGTTTCGGCCGCATTGGTCGTTTGGCATTCCGTCAGATGTTTGAAGCTGATGGTTATGAAGTTGTTGCAATCAACGATTTGACAAGCCCAAAAATGCTTGCACACCTTCTTAAGTATGATACAGCACAGGGTGGTTTTATGGGCCGCATCGGTGAAGGAAAACACACT
>JAILEY010000004.1 GCA_024687165.1 Treponema sp. | reverse complement strand
AAACAGGCTCTCCTGCAACTTCAACACCCTCTTCATTGTGGTAACATTCACCGCTGTGAGAAATAACTAAATCAAAGGTTCCAGTAACATCATCTGCTGCATACTCAGTTGATGTCGCATTAACATTTACCTGAGGCGGACGCAATCGATCTGTAACATTTGCAACAGTAACAGCAGTATCAAAGCCGTCAAAATCTTTAAGCTGAATTTTATAAGAAACCGCATTCGCTGCTGTAACAGAATCTGCATTAATATCAGTTGTATAATACAATGGAACAAAACCTTCAGCAGAAGTTCCGGCAGCAAAAACAGTATCTGCTCCGTCAACATTGTAAAGCGAAGTCGGCGCAGTGGTAGAAAGCTTTAAATTTGATGAGCTTCCTTCTTCGTCAGTGATTGCAATTGACCCGCCTGAAAAATCAACGTGGTAAAGTTCACTGCCAATGTATAAATCTTTTGTGTCAGCCTGATGAACTGTGTTGTTTAAGTTTTTGATATTAAAGCAGACTACAAAATAAGCAGTTTCCCCCGATGGTGCAGGACTTGGTTTGTTACGTTGAATTACTGCCCCACGGATTCTTGGAGGCGCTGAGTTTACTGCAAGCTCAAGGTGGTAAGATTCAAACACGCGCCTTGTTTCTGATTCAACGATGTGTATTATTCCCGAAATATCCTTTATGCATTTTCCGGTCGGATTGCCGTCTTCGTCATATTCTGCGATTGCGCCCATTTCAAGCTCATGCAGAAAAGAGTGGGCAAAAGTCATAGTCATTACAGAGCCGTCTGCTGACTGATCATAAAGAATTGTACCGTCAGTTTCATAGGAATCAAAATGTTCTGCAATTTCCTCGTGGTCAAAGGTGTATGAAAATTCAAGCCTGTAAGCCTGCGGATTTCTAAGGTAAAAAATTATGGATTTATCTTCGTTACTTTCAATGCAGTCTATGCCGCTCAAAGATTTCCCGATTGAATCTGATTTTACGTCTTTTTCGATTGCGGCAGTCTCAGTATATTTAACAAAAAATTCTTTAACACCTACATGAAAAAAATCACAGGAGGTCAGAGAGAAAATGAAAATTAAACTAAAGAGAGAGTGAGAGAGAGACGGAAAATTGATTTTACTTTTCTCTCTTTGCATTTTAAAACCATAATTAAAACTCCACATCGTTCTATTATTATATCGGATTTATAACGCATGTTCTATAACGAATGTGGAAATTTTTGTGGGAGGAGTAAAGGCGCGTTCACTCCACTTCCGTTCACTGCCGGCTACATCCTTGCAGCCTTCGCCTGTCGGCGCGTTCACTCCACTTCAAATCCAAGGTATTTATTCTTGTTTATAATTTAAAATAAAAAAGGATTTACAATTTTTTTTGTAAATCCTCTCATTCCACTGGGCCATACGTCCGCTTTCGCTACCGTTTGGCCTATAGGTAATTATTTAAATGTATTTTCTCACTTCGTTACGAAAATACTGGGCCATCTTGGATTTGGCTTCCAGTCACAAACCTCCTGTTTGCTCCTTACAGCCCGGTTCCGTTCACTGCCGGCTACATCCTTGCAGCCTCTTCGCCTGTCGGCGCGTTCACTCCACTTCAAATCCAAGGTATTTATTCTTGTTTATAATTTAAAATAAAAAAGGATTTACAATTTTTTTTTGTAAATCCTCTCATTCCACTGGGCCATACGTCCGCTTTCGCTACCGTTTGGCCTATAGGTAATTATTTAAGTGTATTTTCTCACTTCGTTACGAAAATACTGGGCCATCTTGGATTTGAACCAAGGACCAAAGGATTATGAGTCCTCTGCTCTAACCGCTGAGCTAATGGCCCGATGTAGAGACGATTTTAGCAGAAAAGGGCTTTTCTCGTCAATATCAGAATATACATATAGAGAGTTACGTCATCAGTTTCTGCAGGAAGATCTAGAAATTGAAATATAATTGCCTGTGAAGCAGCAAAAGCAAGATTTCCAGACTGAGCAAAAATTAACCAGAGACTTCATCTTTTTTGACAATTTTATTAAATCGTGATAATCTTCTATATACATAACTAAATAAAAGGTCATTCATTTCTTTTTATACAGTTTTTACGCTGTCATATTAAAAGGCAGTTACGTAATTTTCCTAACTGGATATTCCAGACAATCTAACTAGATATTCTAAATAATCTAACTAGATTAGCCGTATAATCTAACTAGAGTATACTCCCTCTCACTGCACAAATACACTCCCTAACACTGTAATAATGCACTCCCTGACACTACAGTAATGCAATCCCTTTCATTACTGTATAGCCGTCGTAAAATAGTATAAAACACTTTAAAAGATACTTATTCAGCTTGTATAACACGCCAGACATGAACGACACTGCAGACTGCACATCATTTTTTTTATATTTTTCGTAAGATTTTTCTATCAATTTCTTCAAATCATGGTATCCTATTGTATGGAAAAACACTTGCTGCAAATAAAAGTGATTTTCTACAGGAGGAACAAATGAAAAAATTAATGGTTTTGCTCGCAGCTGCTTTATTGAGCTCAGCAGTATTTGCACAGCAGAAGGAATGGGGTGTTTATACTGACGCAGACGGAAACGGCGGTTCAAGTACAGCAACTGTTACTGTTGAAAACGGTGTAACAAAAGTTACTGGAACTGTTACAACAAAGTATCAGTACGGTTTCGCAGGAATCACTCTTATCGGTGACAAAGATGCATTTATCGAAGAACTTAAGAATGCAAAAGGAATAAAGCTGACTGTAAAAGGCGACGGAAAAGATTATAACGTTCGCATTGAAACTTCAGACAGAAGCGACTACTGCTTCCACGAATATACTTTTAAGGCAACAGAAAAAGAAACAACTTATGAAATTCCGTTCAAAAAGCTTGTTCAGGAATCATGGGGAAAACAGAAAAAGTTCGATGTTAAAAAGATTACAACAGTTTCAATCCAGACAATCGGACAGCCAATCGACAGCTACAGTCTTGAAGTTGTAAAGCTTGAAATCTTGAAATAGCAGCAGCTTTAACAACATAAACTTTCATTCGTCCCGTGGGCTTTTTAAGTTCACGGGATTTTTTTTTGCGCATAGACTTAATTTCGAATTATTATAAATATAATAAAATTGGCGCGAAGAAGTGTGGAGCAGGACGAAAATATTCTGTTTTTTGCAGTCGCAATAGCGACATAATTAATAGTTACTTTGCAACAAACAGCATATAGATGCTGTACAGCATCGGTTTTGGACTGCTCAACGCGACTGGAAGCCAATTTTATTAACTCTGTAGAAAAACTCGATGTCAGGATTGCATAAAAAAAAGACATCCTGCACCCACAGAATGTCTTAATGAAGGAGTTATATTACTTTTTTCTTATTTACTTTGATGAGTTTGTAATATAGCTGCTGTTCTTTGAGAATAATGGAATCGAATTAATTCTCTTCTGCCAGTACTGAGCTTCACTCTTTGTTGTGTAAGGACCAGTTCTTACGCGGTAATACATCTTGTCTGATGAATCTCTGTATGTAAACACTTCACACTGAATTTTATTTTCATCAAGAACTGCACGTGCTTCATCAGCATTCTTTTTTGATGAATAAGATGCAGCCTGAACCCAGAATCTGTCTGGAACTTTTGCAGTAACAGGTGCTGATTTTGCAGCCGGTTTTGCAGGAGCAGCAGCTTTTTTAGGAGTTGCTTTTGCTGGTGCTGAGCTGCGAACAGGTTCTGCATAAGAAACATTTTTCTTTGATTCAACCGGGGCAACAGTTACAGAATCTTCGATGTATGTTTTTTCCTGAATGCGGTTGATTTTTCCTGTTTCACGAATTTCTTTTTCTGCTGCAGAATTTTTTGCGATTACTGCAGGTTCGTTATCCATTGCAAAAACTGTTGTAGGACCGTTTGCAATCACTGTTAAATTTTCTGTCTGTGCAATTCCCTGTGCAAAATTATCAGGTACAGAAGGCTGAGTTTCACCTTCTGCAGGAGTTTCAATATTGTCTGCAATTGAAGTTTCTGATTCTGTTTTTTCAGTATTTGATTCTGCAACCGGACTATAATCACCTGTATATGAAGTCTGAGATTTCATTGAAACGCTGCTTGGAGCAACCCAGATTGAACCGCTTTTTTTATAGGCCAAAGCTGAACCGTCACCGTTTGAGTCTGAAGAAGACCAAATGCATGCTGCACCAAAAACAACAAGCAGGAAAATTCCTGATGCAAGTACAATCCACAATGTTCTTTTCTGTTCCATAATTTATCCCCTGCCGGCGTTCAGTATTTAAGCAAAAGCCGGTATTCCTTAAGGTTATTATCGGAAAATCAGAACAATAGTTAAGCGATTTTTGAATTTATTAAAAAGATGTGATTTTTAAGGCTCTATAATAGAATCAAGTTTTTTTAAGGAGCTCATCCAGTTTCTGACTTTTACTACAGGAACTCCTGTTTCCTTATAACATTTAAAAAGTTTTTTCTGATTTTTGAATCTTGCAAGAATCTGCCGCATTTTCATTTTATCTCTTTTTCTTGCGCGGAAAAATCTTACGATTGCTGGAACATCAACATAAAGAATTTTATCCATTTTTTTTACAAGTGGGATTTTATAAAGCACAGTTGCATTTACAATCACATTTTGATTTTTGTTTTCTTCAATAAATTTTTCTATTTTCTCTGTAATATAAGGATAAACAATCTGCTCCTGTTTTTTTACAAGCTCATCGTTTCCAAAAATAAGTACACCAAGATTTCTGCGGATTATTTTTTTATTTTCATCCAGAAGGCGGATTTTTCTTTCTTCTGCGATTGAGCCGAATGTTTCAAGAATTTTTTCACGACACTCTTCAACGGCTTTGTGTCCAACAAGATCTGCGTCTATGCTGATAAAACCTTTTTTTTCAAGAAGAGCTGTAACATAATTTTTTCCTGCAGCCATCGGCCCTGTAACACAAAGAATCACTAGTGGAATTCTCCCCAGCTTTTTCCGCTTTCAATGCTTACTCTCAGCGGCACATTTAATTTAAATGCACCTTCCATTTCACTGCGGATTATTTCAACAGCTTTTTCCGCTTCATTTTCAGAACATTCAAAAATCAATTCATCGTGCACCTGAAGAAGAAGTTTTGCATTTATTTTTTCTTCTGCAAGTTTTGACACAACTTTTATCATTGCAGTTTTTACTATATCTGCGGCAGTTCCCTGAATCGGAGTATTTACTGCAACTCTTTCTGCACCCTGCTGAATCAGCTTGTTTGAATTTTTTATTTCAGGAATATATCTTCTGCGGCCTGTTACAGTTTCAACATAACCGTTTGCTTTTGCATCAACAATTGTCTGATCAAGGAAGCGTTTAACATCAGCATAAGTTTCAAAATATTTATCAATAAAATTCTTTGCTTCCGTTCTGCTGATATCAAGATCCTTTGCAAGTCGGAAAGCACTCATTCCGTACATAACGCCGAAGTTTACAGTTTTTGCAAATCTACGCTGCTGTGCTGTTACATCTTCTGCCTTTATATTGTAAATAAGAGCCGCTGTAGATTTATGAACATCGATTCCGTCAATAAAGGACTGACTTAAATTTTTGTCACCACTAAGATGGGCAAGTACAACAAGTTCAATCTGAGCATAATCCGCAGAAATCAAAACATTTCCATTTGCAGCTTTAAATGCACTTCGAATTCTTCTGCCATTTTCATCGCGGATTGGAATATTCTGCAGGTTCGGGTCTTTACTTGAAAGTCTTCCTGTTGCAGTTCCAGTCTGCATGAATGAAGTATGAATCTTTGAATTTTTGTCACAGAGTTTTGGAAGAGCCTCAACGTATGTGCTGAAAAGCTTTGCATATGAGCGGTACTCAAGAATCAGTGCAGGCAGTGTGTCAAAAGTGGTCTGAGCAAGTTCTTCAAGAACACTTTCATCTGTGCTGTAGCCGGTCTTTGTTTTTTTCCCGTGAGGCAATCCGCGCTCTTCAAAAAGAACTGTCTGCAACTGCTTTGGAGAAGAAATATTAAATTCATGTCCTGCTTCTTTATAAATCTCAGCTTCTTTTTCATCGATAAGCTTTTTAAGTTCAAGACTGAATTCGTTTAAAGTCAAAACATCAAGATAAATTCCTTCACGTTCCATATCAACAAGAATCGGAAGAACCTTCATTTCCATGTTGTAAAAAAGATCGCCGAGTTTTTTTTCTACTATTTTAACAGAAAGAATTTCATAAAGCTGGTAAGTAAAATCAGAATCTTCTGCTCCATAATCTGCAGCTTTTTCAAGAGGAACATCAATAAATGTCTGCCCTTTTTGAACAAGATCTTTAAACTCAATTCCTTTAAGCCCAAGAAGTTTTTCTCCAAGAGTTTCAAGGGCAAAAGGTGATTTCCCGTTTTCACCAGGATTTAAGAGCCAGGCAGCAATCATAGTATCAAAGATTTTACATTTTGCTTTTTTATTCATTCCGTTTGAATATAAAATTTCAAGATCAAATTTTGCATTGTGTAAAACAGCAGTTAATTCTTCATTCTGGAAAAGACGTTCAAGCTGAACAAGGCAGTCTTTTTTGCTTATAGTTTCAGGTGCAAACATTCCGCCTGCAAGGATCACAGGAACATAAATTCCCTCTCCTTTTTTGTGGCACAAGCTGAAACCCACAAGATCGTCTGAATGAGTGTTGAGCCCGGTTGTCTCCGTGTCAAAAGCAAATACTTTTTTTTCATCCGCAAGAATTTCATTTACAAAATTTTCAAGATCCGAAAGTTTTGTTACGGCTTTATAACTGCCCTTGTTCTGCATAACCTGTATTATTGAATTTTCAGATTCTTCGGATTCTGCTTCAGTTGTATCAGAATTTTCTGCACTTGCAACTTCTGTATTTCCGTCCGATTTTGCACTGCCCATTGAAGCATAAGCTTTTGAAGTTTTCTTTGCGCCGTAATAATCAAGTTTTTCTGCAGCCTTTTTATAATCAAGGTTATCAGTTGTAAAATCTTCAAAATTGATTTCAACAGGAAGATCAGTGCACAATTCAATCAGCTTTTTTGAAAAATATGCATTGTCTTTATCACCGCGGATTTTTTCTCCAAGAGCACCTTTGATTTCCGCAGCATGTTCATAAATCCCGTCAAGGCATCCGTATTCTCCAAGAAGCTTAAGTGCAGTTTTTTCACCGACGCCTTTTACGCCCGGAACATTATCAGCAGTGTCACCAACAAGTGAAAGATAGTCCAGAATTTTTTCAGGCCCGATTCCCCACTTTGCGTTTACTTCTTCAATTCCTACAGTTTCCCATCCGCCGCTTGTTTTATCCGGCTGCATTTCCTTACAATTTTCTGTAACAAGCTGAAGAAGATCTTTGTCTCCGCTTAAAATTCTGCACGGTCTTTTTTCTTCAGCACATTTTTTTGCAACAAGAGCGATTATATCATCAGCCTCAAAACCGTCGCACCTTAAAACAGGAACATTAAGTGCATTTAAAATTTCTTCAATCACCGGAACCTGAGCATGAAGATCTTCTGGAGTCTTTGCACGATTTGCTTTGTATTCAGGATAAAGATCATGTCTGAAGGTTTTTGTACGTGAATCAAAAGCCGCTGCAATATAGCCGACTTTATATTTATCAAGAAGTGCCTTTAAATTATTAAAAAAAATCACGACGGCACTGATATTATCACCCGCTGCATTTGTTAAAGGATGATTCATAAGTGCAAAATAAGCTCTGTAAATCAGACCGTAAGAATCAAGAATATAAACTGTATTATCTTTTGTGCTCATGGACTGATTTTAGCATAAAAAAAAACACATGTCATTCAACTAAAACGATCGGACCGCCCCTATAATTTTTTCAAATTTTATGCTAAATTCTCGCAGGATTATTTTAAATATTCTTCATATAGAAAATTACTCCCGTCGTAATTTTCTGTACATTTTATACAAAACATAAAATTACGCGAAGGGAAAAACAAGATGGCGGCAGGACTCGCAGCGTGGAACGATAGTTTCCTTACCGCGCTGCGTGTCCAGCGACGCTAGCTAGCGGTGCCGTCAGATTGTTTTTGACTGGGAGTAACTTTATGTTTCATATAAATTAAAAAGAAATTACGCGAGGAGTGAGACGGCTGACCGAAATGACTCGTTATACGGAATGATAGTTTCCTTGCCGGATAACGCGTCAAGGGGCTTATGCCCCGGTTTTGGGCAGCCGGATCACGACGGAAGTAATTTTCTTTTACTAATTAATATACGGAGTGGCAGATGGCTGACTGGTTTGAGAAATTCAAAGACATAGAAAATGAAGGTGTTCCTGTTTCAAATTTCGTACACCTCCACGTTCACTCAGACTATTCTCTTCTTGACGGCCACGCAAAAGTTCACGACCTTGTTCACCGCGCAAAAGAATTAAACATGAGCGCACTCGCACTTACAGACCACGGCAACATGTTCGGCGTTTTAAACTTTGAGCATCTCTGCCACGCAAACGGAATCAACCCGATTGTTGGTGAAGAATTTTACATTGCATACGGAAAACACACAGAACACGAACAGATTCCATACGGACGCAACGGAAGACACGGCTACTACTTTCACCTGATTCTTCTTTGCAAAAATCAGACCGGCTACAAAAACATGAGCTGGCTTTCTTCAATCGCATTTACCGACGGATTTTACAAACGCCCTAGAATCGATTTTGAACTTCTTGAAAAATACCACGAAGGACTCATCTGCTGTTCTGCATGTATTGCCGGTGAAATTCCGCAGCTTCTGTTAAATGGGCGCGATGAAGAAGCTTACGAGGTTGCAAAAAAATATCAGAATCTTTTTGGTAAAGACAGCTACTACATTGAAATTCAAAATCACGGACTTGAAGATCAGATTGAAGTTGCTCCAAAACTTGTAAAGCTTGCACACGATCTGGACATTCCTCTTGTTCTTACAAACGACGTTCATTATATAAACAAGGAAGATGCTGAAGCACAGAATGCACTTAAGGCAATCGGATTTAAAAAGCCTCTTAAAGATACAGTACCGATGGGAGGTCCTGAATTCTATTTAAAGACTGAAGCAGAAATGAAAAAAGTTCTTGTTGGAATTCCGGGAATTGATGAAAGCGTCATTCAGGAAGCAATGGACAACACACTCAAAATTGCATCGATGTGCGACCTTACGATTCATCAGTATTCAACACCAGAACTTAAGGGCACACTTCCGCGATTTGAACTCCCTGTAGAATTTCAAACTCACGGCGAAGACTATCAGGCAAACCAGAATGATTATGTGCGCTACATTGTTGAAAAAGGTCTAAAAAAAAGATACCCGGAAATAACTGCGGAAATTCGTGCACGTGCAGAATATGAAATCGGAATTATTTTCTCAATGGGATTTTCAGGTTACTTCCTTATCGTTTGGGAATTCATCAACTGGTCAAAAAGCACTTACGACAATGTTAATAAAGTAGAAAAGCCGTACATGCCTATTGGTCCAGGCCGAGGTTCCGGTGCAGGTTCTCTTGTTGCTTACTGCATGGGAATTACAGATATTGACCCATTTAAATTCGGTCTGATTTTTGAGCGCTTTCTGAATCCTGAACGTGTTTCCATGCCGGACTTTGACGTTGATATGGATTTCGATTTCAGACAGGATATCATCAAGCACACTCAGGATCTTTATCATCCGGAAAACGTAGGACATATTGTAACTTTTGGTACACTCAAGCCGAAGAACTGTATTGCTGATGTAGGCCGAATTCTTGAAATCCCGCTCAATGAAGTAAACATGCTTAAAGCCTGTGTTCCGGACAATCCTAAAGCTAAACTCAAAGACTGTTTTAATCCGCCGAGCGAAAAATTCCCTGATGGCGGCCAGCTGATTCCTTACAAAGACGATCCGCGTTACACAAAGCTTTTTGAGCTTGCACTTAAACTTGAAGGTTGTATCAGAAACACTGGACTTCATGCTTCGGGAATGGTTATCGGTCTTACTCCGCTTCCTGACTGGGCACCGATTTTTAAAGATAACAAAACAGGAGAAGTTGCCGTTCAGTACACAATGGACATCATCGAACCTTGTGGACTTGTTAAATTTGACTACCTGGGATTAAAGACGCTTTCACTCATAAGATATGCGGAAGACATCATCAACAAACACCGCCCTGAAGGAACTCCGGAATTTTCTGTAAGCAATGTTCCGGACACAGATGAAGAAACTTACAAATTATTCTCGAGAGGAGACACAGTTGCAATCTTCCAGTTTGAATCTCCGGGAATGCAGAAATGGATGCGCGCACTTCAGCCACGACAGATTACTGACCTCGTTGCAATGAACGCACTTTACCGCCCGGGACCAATGGATTACATTCAGACTTTCGTAGACGGAAAAAATGATCCAAGCACAGTAAAATATCCTGACCCATGTCTTGAAGGAATTCTAAAAGAAACCTACGGCGTTATGGTTTACCAGGAACAGATCATGCAGGTTTCACAGCGAATCGCAGGATTTTCACTCGGTGGTGCCGACATGCTTCGACGTGCCATGGGAAAGAAAAAACTTGATGTTCTCATGGGTAAAAAAGCAGAATTTGAAGAAGGTGCCATAAAAGAAGGATTCACAAAAGAACACGCCGACGAAATTTTTGAAATCATGATTCCGTTCGCAAACTACGGTTTCAATAAATCTCATGCAGCAGCATACACGGTTCTTGCCTACAGAACAGGTTACCTCAAATGTCACTACGCCGCTGAGTTCATGGCTGCAAACTTAACAAATGAAATTACTTCAACAGATACTCTTCCGGTTTATATTGAAGAAGCTAAAAAAATGGGAATCCCTGTAGATCCACCGGATGTAAACCGTTCAGCAGAAATTTTTGATGTTGTAGACGGACACATTGTTTTCGGTCTTAAAGGAATAAAGGGAATGGGTGAAGGAGCCGCAAGTGCAATCGTTAAAGAGCGAGAAGCAAACGGACCTTACACAAGCTTCATGAATTTTGTGGAACGATGTACCGCACTCAAGGAAGAAGGAGTTGATGAGCTTGGAAATAAACTTCCTCCGCGCCAGTGCATCAACAAAAAAGCAATTGAAGTTCTCATTAAGACAGGCGGATTTGATCATCTGGACAAAAACAGAGCAACACTTCTTTTAAACTATGAAGCAGCTATTGCCTACGAAGATAAAAAAAGAAGCGGAAATGCATACGGTCAGGCAAGCCTTTTTGAAGATGCAGGAATCAAAGAATTTACGGATTTTAAATTTGAAGAATGTGAAGAGCTGCCAAAAATGGAAATGCTCAACATGGAAAAAGAGCTCATCGGATGTTTTGTTTCAGGGCACCCTCTTGATGATTACAGAAAAATTATTGAAACCTGCGCAACCTGCAACAGTGAAACAATTCTTCATCAGGGAAAGCAGGCTTTTGCAGAACTACAATCAGCAGCTTCAAGCGGAAGAAATTCCTGGTCAATGAGAAACAGCGGCACAAGCTATATTGCAATCGGAATGCTTCAGGGGCTCAGGGTTATAATGACAAAAAAAGGCACCCAGATGGCATTTGCAAAACTTGCAGATTTTAAAGATTCAATTGAAATCACTTTCTTCCCAAAGGTTTGGGAACAGCTAGGACCAAGAATCAAAAATGAAGAAGTATATGCATTTAAAGGTAAAGTCAACATGGGCACCGTTGAACAGCCAAGAGAAACTCCAAGCTTCACTGTAGATTCAATAGAAGATATTTCTACACTGCAGAAAAAATCGATTACCACGATGCACATTCAGCTTGCACAGGGATTCAACAGCATAAAAGAAATTGCACCCCTTCGTGATTTTCTATTTGGTGAAAACGGGAACTGCCATGTATTCTTTCATCTTGATGTTGCAGGAAAAACTTACATTGTTAAGGCAAATGCTCAGCTTACAGTTCCAAACAGCAGTGAACTTGCAGATCAGCTTAAGGAATATCCAAAAGTAAAAGACGTCTGGTTTGAGTAAATATTGATAAGGAGACACTCTGTTTCTCCTTATATTTTACCCAAAAACTCCGTACGTTTTAAAAAATTCTCCGGATGAAATTTTATTTTTTTTCAGGATGAAATAAAAGTTTCAACCGGATGAAAATTTTTTAAGACTTTTTAATTTTTCACATTTTTTTATTTTTTTTCTCACGAACTGAATTTTTTTGCATGTCTGCGGTTAATAAGTATATGGAGGCAAAAAAATGAAAGACGAAGAAAAACTTACACCAGAACAGAAATGGGAACGAGCAACTCTTGCCAACAACTTTATTTTTTATAAGGTTATGCGGAACAATCCAGACGTATGCAAGGAATTACTTGAAACACTGCTGGAAATGGAATTAGACCATATAGAAATGCACGGAGAAGAAACAATTGAAACTGATTATGGAAGCAAAGTAATCCGCCTTGATGTTTATGCAAAAAACAACACTCAGGCATTTAACTTGGAAATGCAGGCTGCAGATACTAAAGAACTTCCAGAACGCTCGCGTTATTATCAAGGATGCATAGATGTAGATACTCTGCAATCCGGGCAGAAGTATAAAGAACTCAAAGATTCATACGTAATCTTTATCTGCATTACAGACATTTTTGAAAAAGGCTTACCATGCTATCATTTTGAAAATTTATGCCGCGAAAACCATTTAATAAAACTGAATGACCGCGCATACAAATACTTTTTTGTTGCAAAAAACTGTGATAAAATACTAAACGAAAAGCAGAAAGCATTTTTGGAACTTGTTATCGGAAGAAAGCCCAGTAATAAGTTTACTGAACGTCTTGCGCAACTTACGGAAGAAGCCAAGAAAAATACACAGTGGAAGAAGCAGTATATGGATTGGGAACGACAAAGAACTTATGATTATGAAAATGGAAAAGAAGCCGGAATAACTATAGGTTTGGAAGAAGGGAAAAATATCGGTGCCCAACAGAAAGCTGTGGAAACAATAAAAAATGCTCTTGAAATGAATCTCTCAATCGAAAAAATTGCAAAACTGGTTTCTCTTCCAGTTGAAAAAGTACTTGAGATTCAAAAGCAAACTTCTGTAAATGCTTAAATAAACACTCCCAACTGTATAAAGCAGTTGGGAGTGCATTTAGAAAAGATTAATCATCAGTTGGAATAACATCAAAAGAATAATATCCGCGTGGACATCCACCGCCACTAACATGAACTCCATCCCAATTAACATCGCCTGTAGCAAAATGTCTTTTACCTGTCTCTGTCTTTTTTATCTCGCTTAACGCTCTTGTTGTAGTGGTATCTTCTCTTCTTATCTGACAAAGATCAAGACCCGAATAAGTGCAGTGCGCCATATTTGTGTAAAAATAGAAGTTACTGGTCTTTTCCGTAAGATAAACAAAATTATTTTCTGAATCAGGATTATATCTGTATGTAACAGCATTATTACCATTGCTAGTGCTTCCATCATTAGAGTTAAGTCTTACAGTTCTGCAAGTTTTTTTCTTGTCCGCTTCATTAGGATATGCGTCGCCTTCAATATACATATAATGTGGTGGGTCTGGTCTTTCCTCTCCGCTTATAATTGCATTTCCGCCGCCATGAGCGCCCTCGCCATGAGTGTCGAAATACACTTCTATTGTTCCAATCGTAACTTTCACCGGCTTAATCTTTACGTAAATTCGTTTTGTTCCGCTTTCAGTTGTGCCGTCCGGGCGAGTCAATGTTGTTGTAATTGTGTGGTATCCGTCAGAAAGTACCCTTGCACTAATTGCACCTGTAATCGGAGTT
The DNA here is from genome assembly GCA_024687165.1 of Treponema sp. Classification (GTDB taxonomy): domain Bacteria; phylum Spirochaetota; class Spirochaetia; order Treponematales; family Treponemataceae; genus Treponema_D. The sequence continues at coordinate 37,761 of JAILEY010000004.1, read as the reverse complement.
TCACCATCAATAGTTGTTGACAAAGGAAGTTCATCGCCATACGGATTTGAAACAGACATTTTCAAATTGTCATGATTCAGATAGCTGTAATTTACAACCTTATAATAAGTGCCTTCATGCAAAACACTTGAGTCTGATCCTGTAACATAAGAACCGTTATCAAACATTACAGGCGTAATCAGTTTTCCGTCAGTTCCAAGGAAGAAAAGATCAGAGCTTGAAGTTTCAGGCGTTACTGTAAAATGCTTTGCCGCCTCTTCAATCGTTGTGTCTGTTACACCATCTTCAAGTTCAATAAGCTGTTTGCCCGGAGTATAACTTGACGGCGTAATTGTTGCAACAATACCGTCTGTACATTCAGCAGGAGGGGTAAGTTTTCCCGCAATTTTGATGGTTGTACCGGTCGGAAGATAAACATCATTTTTGCCAGCACCAATCACACCATCAACACCGGCTGGAATATAGGCTGAACCTTTCATTTTGAATGTTCCATCTATCGCTCCACCATTATATCCCGCATAGTTATTTTTTAATTGAGCACCATCAGCAAGCGTGAGGTTTTCTCCACTCTGCAATCGTATGCCGCTAGAGTGTCCATCATCAATACAACCATCCTTAATTAAAAGATTTTTTATAGTTACAGGAACAGTACTTGATATAACCAAAACAGTTGCATCATATGTTACGTTGTCTACTACTAAAGAATCCTGCGGATTTCCGTATGCATCCAAACCTCTTTTTCCACAGAGCGTAAGAGATTTTGCATTTATTGAATCCGGAATTTTTACTCCTGAACCTTCAAGAGTCCCGTTTATATAAATCGTATAATCTTTATTTTCATCTTTGAGCAATGCAACAGCTTCATCAAAAGTTTTCTTTGGACTGAAGAAATTTCCGCTTCCTGATGAAACAACACTCGGGTCAACATAAATTTCTGTAAGCTTGTGCTCTTCAATCATTTCATTTGTTATTTTGCAGACTGTTGTCTTTTTTCCGTCACCGTCTGTTGTTGTAACAAACCACGGTTCGTCTCCGTTCTGCACCCAGGTATCGGTTGTTAATGCCGAAAAAATATTTATACATTCTGTAAAAGAATAAAGCGAAACACCAGTGCAGTTAGTCGATGAATAAAAATCAAATTTTACTTTATGAGAACCTTCAGGCATTCCATCTTCTAATTCATCCTCTGTAATTTCTCCAAAAAGGAAACGCATTTTTCCGGAATTATTTATTGCAGGAATATAAGAGCTTTCATGATCATTATAATTTACAGATGCCCTTGCAGATTTTACTTCTGTGCCGGTACAGTCAACTTCAAGATCAAGAATTCCAAACTCACTGCTGTCTTGAGGTACAGAAAGAATAATATTCTGATTTATAACAGTTTTCAAATTGCTGATTTTAACATTCTCAATTTTGCCTTTTAAAATTTCGTAGCGTGTATCAAAAAGTTTAATTGCAAGACTTACTTCAATCTTATATTTTTTCTCTGAATCTGCAGCGGGAATACCGATTTTATATTTTACACTTTCGCCGTCAGTTACAGTTTCACCTGTATAAACTTCAGTATTGTCATCAGCGTTAACTGCTTTAATTTCAAAATCAAGATTCTCAGTCGGTATCGAAGGAAATGCAGTTCTAAAATTTTCTTTATCTGTCTGTGCTGGAATTTTAAGTATCTGTGCAATTTTTCCCGGGAGTGCGCTGTAAATCAATTTTCCGGAAAATTCTACAACGTTTGATTTTGAATCGTTCTTTTCAACTTTACTTGAATCAACAAAATTACTGCAGGAATAAAAAATCGTGCTAAAAATCAGAGCGGCAAAAAATTTAAATCCGAATTGCCCCCCCCTAGAAAGATGTATAGCTAATTTAAAAATCGACTTCATAACTTTTATAAACTCCACAAAGCAAGTTTATTATATGGAAAGAAAAATGTCAGCAGTTATAATTTCAATCCGCAAAAGTTGCACATAACTCACAATTTTAGTATCCTTAATATATGAACATTTTATCAGAATTTTTCAGTTTACTTGCAAAAGCATTTTCTTTATATTCAACAATCTGTTTTATCAGAATAATTCTTACATGGATTCCTGGGCTTTCATATTCAAGATTCGGACAGTTTCTTTCAGCCATTTGTGATCCATATTTAAATCTTTTCCGCGGAATAAGATGGCTTCAGTTTGGAAGTTTTGATTTTTCACCGGCACTTGCACTCTGTCTTTTAAGCGCAGGAAATTCAATCTGCGATGGACTTTCAAGAGGTGGTTATCTTACTATACGCACTCTTCTTGGAATGGCACTCAATATTGTTTTTGCAATTTTAGACTCACTGATCATTTTTATTCTCATTCTTTTTGTAGTTCGTCTTATTATGATTCTTCTCAGAGGAGACAACAGATCCGGCGGATTTATAACTGATGCAATCGACCGTTCAATCTGTCCGTTTGTTTATAGAATCGCAAAGATTTTTTCTTTAGGCAGACCGATTTCATACAAGCTTGCACTTATCATTTCGTGTCTTGTACTTGTTGCATTTAAAGTCGGACTGACAATCTGCTACAACGTTCTTTTTGAAATTATAATTCGCCTGCCTCTTTAATTAATGAAACTGAGTGAACTTACAGCAACTGTAGAAAGCCTTGGTGGAGTTGGTCCTGCAACAGCAAGACAATTTGCTAAGCTCAATATTTTTACAGTTGCAGATCTTCTTTCAATTTTTCCCCGCGACTACGAAGACAGAACAAAACGCACATCGCTTAAAGATTATGCATTTTCAAAAGTTCACACAGTCTGCAAAGTAATGTCACACCAGTGGTTTGGCTTTGGTAAAATGAGGACGCTTAAAATTGCAGTAACAGACGGAACTGCAAACGCATGGCTCATTGCATTCAACAGACCGTTTCTTGAAAAATCATTGCCACAGGGAAGCATAATCAGCGTATGCGGAAAATTCGAAGTTAAATACAATGAGCTTCAGTGCACTTCTTTTGACGCAGAACAACTTGCACCAGATGGAGAACTTTCTCAGTTTGAAAATTTCACACTTCCAGACAGCAAAATTTTTCCGATCTATCCGCTTACAGAAGGCCTTACTCAAAAGGTCTATAAAAAGGCAGTTTCTTCAGCATTAAAATTATACGCAAAAACAATAAACAACGATCTTCCGGAAAATATAATCAGCGAAAGAAAATTGATTTCAAAAAGTCAGGCAATAATACAGATTCATAACCCGGAAAACATACAGAAACTAAACGAAGCAAAAAACTCTTTAATTTATGAGGAGCTTTATTTCTTCGAATATAAAATGCTTCTTCGCGCACTGGAACATAGGGGCTCACTGCCGGATGAAAATATTCAGCCTGAGTCATTTTCTGAACAGGAAGATTTTTCACCGCGCCAAAAACAGCTTCTGGAGAGACTTCCCTTTGAACTTACAGAAGATCAGAAAAAAGTTGCACTGCAGATAAATGCAGACATAGATAAAAGTCAGAAATTCCTCAACAACATGATGAACTTGAATCTGGGAGAGTCAAGCGATGAGATTCAAAACGGCTACAGTATGCAACGTCTTCTTCAGGGAGATGTCGGTTCGGGGAAGACGCTTGTGAGTTTTCTTGCGGCACTTAGGATTATTGACTACGGTGGACAAGTTGCTCTTTTAGCTCCGACGGAACTTCTTGCAAAACAGCATGCGGAAAATGCAGCAAAGCTTCTTGAGTCTCTTGGAGTTCGTGTCGCCTTTCTTACAGGGAATTTAAAATCCCGGGGAAGGGAAATTCTTGTAAATTCACTGCGGGACGGAACGATTGATTTTGTTGCCGGAACTCATGCGCTGTTCAGTCAGAACGTAATGTATAAAAAACTTCAGCTTGCAATAATTGATGAGCAGCACAAATTCGGAGTTACTCAACGCGAAAGCATAATCGCAAAAGGAAGAAAAACCTTTAATTCAGTTTCACATTCACCAGATCTTTTAATGATGAGTGCAACCCCGATTCCGCAGACTCTTGCCTTAACTGCATTCGGAGACCTGGATGTAAGCACAATAAAATCAATGCCGAAAGGAAGACTGCCGGTAAAAACATATCTAACTGTTTTTGGAAATGAGCGGAATGTTTATGAAGCAGTCAGAAAAGAACTTGCTGCAGGACACCAGGCATATTTTGTTTACCCACGAATAGGTGACGCAGAAACTGATGATAAAAATCTCAAAAGTGCTGAAGAGATGTTTAAGTTTCTTTCACAGCAGGTTTATCCTGAATACAAATGTGCTTTAGTCCACGGAAGAATTGATGACGATGAGCAGCACAAAATCCTTGAGGAATTTAAAAACGGCTCAATAAAAATTCTTGTTGCAACAACAGTCGTTGAAGTTGGAGTGGATGTAGCAAATGCAACGTGCATAGTAATTGAACACGCAAACCGGTTTGCACTTTCTGAGCTTCATCAGTTGAGAGGACGCGTCGGAAGAAATAGCCTGCAGTCATACTGTTTCCTCACATACGACAAAAATATTACTGAAGCGGGAATTGCCAGACTCAAGGCACTTCATGAAACAACAGACGGATTTAAGATTGCAGAAGAAGATTTAAAATTAAGAGGCCCTGGAGAACTCAGCGGAACGGCACAGTCAGGATATTTAACTCTTGCCATTGCTGATTTTGCCAGGGACGCTCAACTTCTAAAAGAAGCAAGACTCGATGCTTATAATCAGATTAAGCTACATAATCTTTAAGGAGTGAAGATCTTTTTTCTTCTTTGAGTTTTGCCAGTGCATTTTTTTCAATCTGACGAACTCTTTCGCGGCTCAAATTCATTTTTTCACCGACTTCCTTCAAAGTTCCACCTTCACCAAGACCATTCAATCCGTAGCGCAAAGAAATAATCTGTGCAGATTTTTCATCAAGAGTTCCAAGCACCTTGTTGATATCAGCATTCATCGACTGTTCAACAATAAACTCTTCTGGAGATTTATATTCTGTTGCAACAATTGTATCTGCAAGAGAAGTATCTGCATCAACTGCAACCGGTGAATCAAGGCTGATCATATCGCGTGAAAGATTAAGCATTTCGCGAACATGGTATTTTGTCATTCCAAGATAATCAGCAATTTCTTCAAGCTCCTGCTCTTCAGTTTTTGTTCCATCAAGATTAATCTGAGACTGAACCTTTTTAATTTCATAAACTGATGCAACTTTATTTACAGGAAGACGGATCGGATTTGCAAGTTCTGAAATAGCCTTAAGAATCCCCTGACGAATCCACCAGACTGCATATGAAATAAAGTGATAGCCTTTTTTTGCATCAAAATGTTCTACTGCACGAATAAGACCAAGATAACCTTCGCTTATAAGATCCTCAAAATCAAGACCTCTGTTTCTGTACTGAGCTGCAACTTTAATTACAAAACGCATGTTGCTTGTTAAAAGCTTATCTTTTGCAGTCTTATCGCCCTTCTTTGCTTTTTCCGCAAGATCAAATTCTTCTTCTTCAGACAAAAGCGGATATCTTTTTACTTCGTTAAGATGCATTCTAACAAGTTCGCTGCTGTTTCTTTTAGTTACTGCCATATTAGTCTCCTTGAATATCGTAGTTGATTAATATATAGCAGATACTGTGCCAAAATACATAAAATGCGAAAAATTCAATAAATTTGATTTATAAAGCGGGTAAAAAAGATACAGTTCGTTTAAAAACAAAAAACGCTGCATCAAAATGACACAGCGTCTCTCAAAAATCTTAAAATTGCGTCAAAATTACTCAACGATAGCAATGATGTCGCAGTTCTTAAGAATAAGATAATCTTCTCCGTCAACTTTGATTGTTGTACCGGCATATTTGTCATAAAGAATTTTGTCACCAGGCTTTACAGTGATTTTTTCTTTTTCTGTTCCAGGCCCGATTGCTTCAACAACTGCTGCCTGTGTTTTTTCCTGGGCTGTATCCGGAATAATAAGTCCGCTGGCTGTTTTAGTTTCAGCTGCAACCTGCTTAACAAGTACACGGTCTGCTAATGGTTTAACTTTCATATTTATCTCCTATAAAAATCATTGATACTATTTATACAATAAAAATAATAATTTTCATTTCAAAAGTCAAATTTTGCTGCTGATTTTTTTCATTAATAAACGGGCATCTTTATGCTCCGGATTTAAACTGAGACAATACTTCAATGCTCTATTTGCAGATTTATCATCTCCCAATGAATACTGAAGATCTGCAATCCTGAAAAGAATTTCTGCTTTTACTTTTGAATCTGTCGCACGGCTTGATGCAATATTTAAAGCTTCAAGTGCATCCTGATAACGGTCACAGCTTGCATAAATTACCGCAAGATTTACGAGAGACCGCATGACGCTTTCATTTTTTGCAAAAGAATTTACAACCTCAGAATATCCGCCGTAACTGTTCACGATATGTTCAAGCAGAAACTGAGCTTTTTCAAACTTTCCTTCAACAGCCGCATACCACGCTGCAACTTCCAGCTCCCAGAGATTAAATTTTCCAGGCTCGCTCATCATATCAACGTTATATCTTTCTTCAATATAATCATTAAAAATTGATTCAGCTTCTTTTTCCCAGTGTTTTTCAATCAGGCTGTGAACAATATAGTCCGTACATTCTTCCGGGAATTTTGGAGTTACATCACTATATCGTTCAAGGATTTTGTAGTAGCCGCTTATATTTTTATTTCTGTCATTTCTTAAATCGATTATTTTCTGAATTCTATGCTCAAGCACGTCAATCACTGGATCTGAATAAGTTCCGCGTTTTGAATCAACATACAACGAAAGATCCTTTTCAGAAATTTTTGGAGCAGCATCAAATCGTTCCATCTCAAGAGTTCTTAAACCTGAACTTCTCAACTGCTGAGCAAGCGAACTTTCTGTACGTGCATTTATATCAAGAGCATATTTTGCATAAACCTGAAGCGACGGAAAATACGAAGGATAAAGATTCATGCAGCATTCAAGATGTTTGTAGGCATCTGCATAATTATCATTTTTCTGTTCCAGTAAAGATTCATTTACAAAAACTGAAGGCGGAACTTTTGTCAGATCTTCAGAGGAAAGAAAATTTTTTCTTATCTCATTACATTTTTCTTCATCACCAAGAATGTAATAACAGTCTGATTTTAAAACTTCAATCTGCGGCTTTAAGGAATCAACAGTTTCCTTCTGATTCAATATTGCAGAAGCAAGTGAAGCTGATGATTCACAAACTTCAAGAGACTGTGAATATAGTCCTGCATCAAAGAAAACACCTGCCCAGAAATAAACCTCTGAAAAACTTTCAATCTTCTGCGGATAAAATTCAGCGGCCTGCCGGTACATTCCATTTTTCATCAAAAGGGAAGCAGCATTAAAAATCCATTTTGAATTTCCGGAAGTTTCAAATGCGGCTCTGTAAAGCGGAATAAATCTGAAGGCTGAAAATTCTTCTTTTGCATCAAGATTTTCTTTTTTATTTTTTTCAAGCTGTTCAAAGATTTCACATTCAGACAGAAGTGAAGCATATTTTGTTTCTTTTAAAAGCTCCGCATGCTTTTTTGCAGCAGAAACTTTATTCTGTCTTATAAGGAAATTTGCATAAACAGCCCTTAATTCTGAATTATTCGGAAGTTTTTCAAGACCATTTTTAAGAACACGTTCAGCACTTTCTTTTTCAGAAAGCAGCATGTAACGCTTGTAAATTGAAAGCCGCTCAAAACTGCTGTAGGCACGTTTTTCAAGTTTTTTAAGTTCTTCTACAGCATCCCGCGTTGATCCCTGCGAAATTGCACGGTCAATCATATCAAGGCTGGCTGTAAAAGATAAACCACTAGCTTTAGTGTTGCATTTTGAACAGAAAAAAAGACACAGCGCTGCGAGTAAAATTACAGAAACTGAAATTACAAGAACACTGCGTCTTTTCATTATAATCCCTTGCGGATATTGTCTAATATTGCGTTGATGAATTTGTATGAATCATCCGTACCGAAATCTTTTGAAATACTTACAGCCTCATCAATTACGATGGAAGGATTTACGTCTTTCTGGAACATCAATGAATAAACGCTCATTCTAAGAATAGCAACAGTTACTTTATTCACTCTGTCAAAATCCCATTTTCCTGTAAGATGACTTTTAATCTGTGCATCGATTTCTGCAAGATGTTCTACAGTGCCGGAAATGACAATGCGTGCATAATCTCTAGCTTCGCTTTGAACCCCGGATGCATTTTCTGTTGTTTCTGCAGACGGCTCTGTTTCTTCCACAGGATTATCATTTGTCCATTCAAATTCAAGAAGTTCTTCCAGTGGAATCTTTCCAAGATCGTATGAATACAAAGCCTGAACTGCTAAAATTCTGCCATTTCTTCGTGACACTTTTTAATACTCCAAAATAAGTTTACGATTTTTAGAAAACCGCCGTTCAATTACCATTCAAGAAGTTTAGTGAGATCATCACCAGTCTTCTTTCTATCTACATTTGCAGGTGTATCAAGAGCCTTTGAAATCTCAACTGCTGACTGAGCAAGGAACTGACTCTGCTTCTGAGAAGTGAGGTTTCCCTTGATGAAATCATAAACTGTAACAGTTGTTCCAGGCTGAACTACATCGCTGAGTGTAAGCATTTTTGCATCATACTTGTTAAGGACTGCGTAGAACTGGAAATCTGTATTTGTTTCTGTAAGTTCACTGATAAACTTTTCTTTCTTATCAAAAAGTTCCTGCATTTTATCCATAGACCAGCCGAGCATTTTTGCCTGCTGTTCATTCTTTACAACAATAAGTTCACCTGCGCTGTATTTTTTCCCATTGTCAGCAGAAGATTTGATTTCTGCAGCAGATGCAGGAGATTTTGAATATTCATCGCGGAGATTTTTTGCGAGTGATCTCGAAGCTTCAACATCATTTCCTTTTGGAATCATAACGAGGAAAAGCTTAACTGTATCGCTTCTGACAAATGATGCTTTGTTCATGTCATATGCTTTGCGGATTTCTTCATCTGTTGCAGAAACATTTTTAAGCTCGTTCTGCTTTTTTGCATAAACATAATTCTGAACTGTAAGCTGATTTTTAAGATATGACTTGTAATCTGATACAGACATTCCGCTGTTTTCCTTGATATATTCATCAAGTGTTTTTCCAGTATTCTTTTTTACGATATCTGAAAGCTGACTTTCTGTAACCTGAACTCCAAGCTGCTGACTGAAGTTGTTAAGGAATGCTGCATTAACCTGGCTGTCTGTAACTGCGATGCCTTCTTTTGTTGCTGCCTGCATTACAAGCTTTTCTGAAATCATTGTATCAAGAATCTGCTTCTTCTGATCAACAGTAATATTTCCTTTAAGAGCGTACTGCTTTTCAAAGAATGTTACCCTTGATTTAAGCTGCTTAAGGGTAATAGTTTCTGATTTATTGAGTTTAACTACAGCAAGTGGCTGTAAATCATTCTGTGCAAATGCTGAAACAGCAAACAATGCCGAAATAATTACATTTGAAATTATCTTTTTCATTTTTATTCTCCCTGAAAATGATTAATATGGTGATCCGTAACTTTTATTCTGTAAACATTAAATCTTACGGAATAGTTACAGCTCCCATATTATTTATCCAATGGAAGTCCTCCGCTGATTGTTGCACGAATACGACGTACACCTGCAGAAGATGACTGTTCCTTTTCAATCTTAAAATCACCGATCTGAGCTGTATGCTGAACATGAGGCCCACCACAAACTTCCTTGCTGAACCAGTTGTCTTTAGCTCCGATTGTGTAAACCTTTACATCTTCACCGTATTTATTTGTAAACAATGCACGTGCACCTTCTTTTTTTGCATTTTCCAGCGACATGATTTCCATTGTTACAGGAAGATCTGCCTTAATCTGTTCATTAACAATATCCTGAACCTTCTGGATTTCTTCCTTTGTCATTGGACGTTCAAAAGTAAAGTCAAATCTCATTCGTTCATTGTTGATATTTGATCCCTTCTGTGCAACCTGATCACCAAGAACATTAATGAGAGCCTGCTGAAGAAGATGTGTTGCAGTATGATATTTTGTTGTAACATCAGACTGTTCTGCAAGACCACCTTTTGCAGCACCTGCATCAAGTGATTTTGAAGCTTCCTTATGCTTACGTTCAGCTTCTTTAAATCCTTCTGTATCAACCGTAAATCCGTTTTCTGCAGCAAGTTCCATTGTAAGTTCAAGAGGGAACCCGAATGTATCAAAAAGACGGAATGCAACTTTACCGCTTACTTCCTTCTTTGGGTTCTTCATAAGATTTGGAAGCATCTTCTGGAATTCTTTTTCACCATTTTTAAGTGCATCACGGAATTTTGCTTCTTCCTGTGTAAGTTCAGATTTTACCTTCTGTGCATTCTGTTCAAGTTCAGGATAAGCACACTTGAAGTTTGCAATTACTGCTTCTGCAATTTCTGCAAGGAATGCTATGTCGATACCGAGTTTCATTCCTTCACGAACTGCGCGGCGAATAAGACGGCGCAGAACATATCCTGCTCCAAGATTTGATGGAGTTACGCCTTTCTGATCACCGAGGATGAATACAGAAGAACGGCTGTGGTCTGCGATGATACGTACACTGCGGTCTTTTACTTCATCTGTTCCATATTTATAATTTGCAAGCTTTTCAATTACAGCGATGATTGGCTGGAAAACTTCTGTAAGGTAAACAGAAGTCTTTCCCTGAAGAATACAGTTTGTGCGCTCAAGTCCCATACCTGTATCTACATTCTTTTTTGGAAGAGGAACGAGAGTTTTTTCATCCTTGCGTTCGAACTGCATGAAAACGTTATTCCAGATTTCCATCCAGTTTGCGCTGTCAGTTCCTTTATTTGATCCCTGTGGTGGAAGTCCTTCTCCAACCCAGTAGAAAATTTCTGTATCAGGACCACATGGACCTGTAGGACCTGCTGCCCACCAGTTATCGCTTGCAGGAAGATATGCAATCTTATCTTCAGGCATTCCAACTTCTTTCCAGTAAGAAGCTGCTTCTTCATCACGTGGAGCATTTTCATCTCCAGCAAAAACAGTTACTGAAATCTTTCTTGGATCAAGAGCGAGCCAGTCTTTGCTTGTAAGGAATTCATATGAAAATGAAATTGATTCTTTTTTAAAATAATCTCCAAGAGACCAGTTTCCAAGCATTTCAAAACATGTAAGGTGGCTTGGGTCACCTACTTCATCAATATCACCTGTACGAACGCATTTCTGATAATCTGTAAGGCGTGTTCCCGCAGGATGCTTTTCTCCAAGAAGATAAGGAACAAGCGGATGCATTCCGGCTGTTGTAAAAAGAACTGAAGGGTCATTTTCAGGAATAAGTGACTGTCCTGAAATTTCTGCATGATTCTTTGACTTAAAAAACTCAATATACTTTGAGCGCAATTCATTAGCTGTCATAATTTTCCCACTGTATTTTTCTTTAAATATAAGTAACTAATAATAAATGATAAGCACATTAAATTCAATATAAATAAGGAGTTTCAAGGACTTTACAGACACTAAATCTGACCATAAAGATTATTAACCCTAACTTCAAATTTCTCTAAAAGTTAAAAAAATTGGCTCCCAGTCGCGCCAATTTTATCATATCTATAACAATTCGAAATTAAGGCTATTATATTCTTCAAGAGTAATTGGTTCATTCTGCACATATTCTTCCGCCTGCAAAAGGATTTCCTCTGCAGAATGTAAAGGTCCCTGATTCATTCCAGGACAATCCGCGGCACACTCATTCCACATTTCTTCACTCTTTATCATCCAGTCCCAAAATGGATAAGTACGGCACTGAACAGGGCGGGCTTCATAGGCACTGCAGCCATTATTCCAGAGAACACAGTCATAATTTTTCTGTTCAAAAAGAGCAAGCACTGTTTTTCCTTCGTAATAGACAGTCCATCTGCAGTATTTTTCTACAAATTCAGCCGGCTTCATTGAAAAGAAATCACAGAGCTTTTCCAGATCCTTTTTTGAGAGAAACACAAACCCGGGACTTTTTCCGCAGCAGGCAGAACACCTCTGACATTTAAACTTCAATCCGTTTTTATTAAAAATTTCCACTCACTTTCCCCAGATGATTTTAGAATTATAAAATTATTCCAAAAATGGAATAACAGGAATAAAAAAATCAAAATGTTTAATTTAAAAGTAAAATCATAAATCAATGGAAGCGGGGATCCAGTCCGAAAAAAAATTCTGCACGACTACAGGGAGGAAGCCTTTTTTCGGGATGAATTTCCACTGAGAATTGATTTATATATTTTTTCAAGCAACCACTACACTTTTGTTAATTTCCTCCAGCGAGTTTAATTGAAAAAAACATATAATTCTAGTAAATTAGAGCCATGAAAAAGACAATAAAAAAAATAATCATCACCCTGCTTTTAGCAGTTTCAACATCAGCTTTTGCTAAAGAATTCGACTGGTCAAAATGCTGGTGTAACTATGGTGGCGGACTTGAAAACGGAGACTTTCTTCTTAATATCGGAACAGGAATCCATTCAGATCCACTCAGATACAACGACGGATGGTTCTGGCCTTCTCTTGAAGTTTCCGGAGAATACGTTCACAAAATCTGGGTTCTTCCATTTTCATTCGGCGCAAATATCGGATGGGCAAGATACGGTTATTCAAATCATAACTTCGATCTTACAAATAACATGTTATACACAGGTGCAAATGTAAAGTACCACATTCAGTTTCCACCGGAAAAACTTGATTTATACGTTGTGCACAAATTCGGTTTCATGAGGGAATCATGGGAAGAAGAATATGCTGACAGAACTGAAGATCACACAAAACTCAGTCTCTACAGTCACTTTGCACTCGGCGCATCATATTATTTTTCTGAATCAATCGGATTTAATCTGGAATTAGGCTATCCCCTCGTAATTAAAGGCGGAGTAAGCATTAAATTATAATTTTTTGAGGTTCTTATGAAAAAGATTATCAGTGGAAAAGTTCGTGAAGTTTACGATCTTGAAGATGGAAGAATGGTTATTGTAACAACAGACCGCATCTCTGCATTCGATGTTATTCTTCCTACAATGATTACAGACAAAGGAAAGGTTCTTAATGCTCTTTCAAACTTCTGGTTTGAATACACAAAGGACATTGTAAAAAGCCACATGATTTCTTCGAATTTGAAGGACATGCCTGCAGAATTCCAGAAACCTGAATACGAAGGACGCACAATTCTTGTTAAGAAGCTCAAGATGATTCCATATGAAGTAATTGTACGCGGATATATGTTCGGTTCTATGTATGAAGCTTACAAAAAAGGTGAACCATTCCTAGGACACAGCTTTGACAAGGAATACAAGGAAGCAGAAAAACTTGCAGAACCAATCGTTACTCCATCTACAAAAGCAGCTGAAGGTCACGACATCAACGTTACTCTCGAATACATGAAGAAAGATCTTGGTGAAGAACTTGGAACAAAGATTGAAAAAGCAGCACTTGCAGTTTACAAGAAGTGCTACGAGCATGCATACAAAAACGGAATCATCATTGCTGATACAAAATTTGAATTCGGTCTTGATGAAAAAGGAGAACTTATTCTTGCAGATGAAGTTCTTACTCCAGACTCAAGCCGCTTCTGGGATCTTTCAAAATATCAGGTAGGCGGAAGTCCTGCTTCATACGACAAGCAGTTTGTGCGCGACTGGCTCAAGGCAAACAATCTTGCAGGAGATCCAAATATTAAGTCAATTCCAGCAGACGTTGTAGAAGCAACAAGCAAAATCTACCGCGAATGTCAGACTAAAATCTGCCACAACTAATTTTAGTTTTTGAATTAAAGCCATGGAGTCCCAGAAAAAATCCGGGGCTCCATTTTTTTTATTCTACGACAGGAGTTTCAAGCGGCGCACCGTCAGCAGGGGCAGGTTCTTCTTTTTTAACGATTATGCTTTCAGAGTCTACTTCAAAAATTGAACGGAAGCTTCCCTGTGAAAGACTTATTTCTTTTTCATCATCAAGAATTACGTACTCCTGATTTCCTGTAGAAGATTTTTTTCCTACTAAAACAGTACGTACAATTTCCCCGCTACTAAACGCTACAAGTTTCAATGCAGAAGTTTTATCAAGTCCGTAACGTTCTGCATCATCAGTCTTTTTAGAAACGGCATCAAGTATTTTTATTTCCTTCAGCGAATTTACAAAAGCATCAGCTTTATATTTCTGAACGAGTGAATCAGAATTTTCCAGAGACCATTCAGTTCCTTTTTTCTGAACACAAAGCTTTTCCTCATCACTGCTAAAAACTCTTATACAATCTATTTCTTTTTTTACCGTTACAACTCTTGATCTGTCTGTATTCTCAAAAATTAACTGCACAATATAAACAACAAACAGAACAACAATTGCTGAAATCAATGAAATTTTTCTTTTCAAAAGATCAGTCATTCTTTTCCTCCGCATTTGATTTTAAGCTGTACTGCAGTCTTATCTCTTCGCGTCTCTTTTTTCTTGCGACAAAAACAAGCACCCCGGCAATTGCAACAATTACAGCAAGACCAAATTTATTAAAGTTCTTTGCGGCTTCCACAGAACGATTGAATGACTCTGCATTTTTTCCGGAAGCTTTTTTAAGAACATTCAAATCTAAAGTTTTTGTGCGCATCAGACAATAGTCTTCATTTCCATTTACATAATCAACCGCATTTCTGAAAAAGTATGCAGTCGGATTTTTTAAATTCTGAGGAAGAATTTCTGAAGTTGTAACGCTTGAAGTTCCACAAAGAAAAATCTTTCCCTTTCTGACACTTTTTGCAATATGAGAATTTGTTTTGATTTCTGATTTTTCATCTTCAGCATCTTTTTTTACTTCTGCAGGAAATGCACTTTCAAATTTTCCTTCTGCAATTACAGCAAGATTTCTTACTGCAAATTTTGCCGGATCTGCAGGAGGATAAATATACTTCGGATACATTACAAAGCCTTCACCCGCTGACTGTTCCCATGAGTTAGGAGAAGTTCGTGCAAGCACAGTTGTTTTAACTTCTTTATTTTTCAAAACTTCTGAAATATCAACAGAAGCAGCCTTAAAGAAAACAAGGTATCCAAGATTTTTAGAAATTGAATGCTGTTGTTCAAGCTGTTCCTTTGAAAGTGACGGAGCAAAAAAGTAATTCATTTTTCCATTATAAGAATCAGAACTTACATAACATTTTTTATCCATCACAAAATCTTTTCCAACTGAAATTCCATATTTTAAAAGAAGCTTTGAAAGTCCCGTATCAACTTCTGAATAAACCGGAGGCTCATACGGATTGCTCTGTTCACCTGCAATATTTGAATCAACAAAGAGCATAAGTGAACCGCCCTTCATCAGGAACTGATCTATTTTATAAAGTTCAAATTCTGAAAAAGCAGTTTTTGGTCCGTTTATAATCAGAGTCTGAACTGCAGGAGGAATTTCTTCATCAGCAAGCGCAATACTTTTCAGATAATAAATATCTTCAAGAAGAGCTTTAAACTTTGCACTCTCTTCCGGATTTTCTATTGAATGTTCACCGTGACCTGTAGAGTATGCAATCGTTGTGTTCTTAAAAAGCCCCTTCACATACAAAGGCAGATTTTCAACGAGAACATCTTTTGTATTAACAGAAACAAGATGGCCGTAAAAATCCTTTGCAAGATTTAAAGGAACAACAACTGCTTTATCTCCGCATGAAAGAACAAGGGACAGCGTTGCGTACTCTCCTTTTGCAACAAATACAGGGATTCCAAATTTTTTCTCAAGCATTTCAATTTCATCCTGAGCAGGAGAAATCTTTTCAAGCTTAATCATATTCTGGAACTGCCTGTTTACAACCCGCACAGCATCTTCAATATCAGAATCTATAGAATCAAAAGCGGAAACATAAGGCTTAAGCAATTGAGATTTATAAAATGTAAGTTTTACTTCATCTCCACGACCTGCAAGAATATTTGCATCTGAAACAACTTTATTTATAGCAGTAGTAAGGTCATACTCCAAGCCTTCTGTACTTGTAACAGCACCGATTGATTCAATCTGATCTGCGTAAGAAACTGCAATTCCCATGTAAACGCTTTTTTCTTCAAAGTCATTATTTTTTATTTCCTGAATCCGCACCATTGGGATTCCATAACTGCGCGCATTTTTTTCAGCCTCATCAGTTTTAGACATATCCACATAATCGATTTTCAGCATTTTATTTCCTGCAGCCTTATACTCAGCAAGAAGATCTTTCAGGTACTGCTGAACATTTGAATAGGGAGCCTTTAATCCTTTTGAAAAGAAAACCTTGATATTCAGCGGCTCTTCAAGATTTGCAACAGCTTCACGACTTGAGGCAGAAAGTGTATATGCTTTTGAAGATGTTAAATCAATTCTGAAAAATAATTTTGATGCAACAAGATTTAAAAGAATTACTGCAACAAGGAAAAGAAAAAAATCACTTGAAGGAGATTTTAAAAATGCAAAAATTTTATTTGTCTGTTTCATCTTAACCTCTCCTTCTGCTGTTGTTGACTGAACGAACTGTAGCCGTAATGAACACCACAGTCATGCTCAAAAAATAAATTATATCGCGACTGTCGATTACACCTTTTGAAATTGAATCAAAATGGCTGTTAGTACTTATGAAAGTTGCAAAGCTGATAAATGACGACGGCATAAAATAAGAAAAACTTGGGAGCATCGTCAGAAAAATTGAAACTGCAAATGCTGCAAAAAATGCAATTATCTGATTCTTTGTAATTGAAGATGCAAACATCCCGATTGAACAGAATGCTGCAGATAAAAACAAAGCACCGGCAAATCCACCGATTACAGGTCCTTTATCCATTGAAGTTTCAGCAAAGCATGCACAGGTTACAGCGTATGAAACAGTTGGTAAAAGAAGCACAATGCTTGAAATAAAAACTGAAATATATTTTCCAAGAACAATGTCACTTGTACGGACAGGAAGCGTAACAAGCATTTCAATCGTTCCAGAATTTTTTTCTTCACTGAAAATTCTCATCGTCATTGCAGGAATAAAAAAGCTGAAGAGAATTGGAAGAATTTCAAAGAAAGATCTTAAATCAGCCCTGTCCTGCAAAAAGAAAGTTGTAAAAAACAAAATGCCCGATGCAAGAAGAAAAAGAGCACCTACGATGTAAGCAACAGGACTTGTAAAATATGAAACAAGTTCTCGTTTTGTTATTGTAATAAGAGCCGATTTTTTAATTTTTCCGGTAAGATTCATTTTTCCGCTCCTCCATTTGTAAGAATTCTAAATACATCTTCAAGAGTATTTTTTCTAAGAACAAGCTCAAGAAGATTCCAGCCGTTTTCTACACAGACTTTTGCAACTGCTCCGCGGATTTCTTTTCCGTCTTTTACAGAAACAGAAACATAAAGTTTATTTCCTTCTGATTTTATGGACACGGCAGTAGCTCCATCTACGGCAGAAATTTTTTCTTTAACTGACTGCTCTGATGCATTTTCAAGAATGATGCTGATTACGTTTGATGATCCATAATGCTCAAGAAGTTCTCCTGTCGGACCATCTGCAACTTTTTTTCCGGAAGAAATGATTATTACACGATTGCACAACATTTCAACTTCACTCAAAATATGAGTAGAAATTATTACAGTTCGTGTTTTTCCTATTTCTTTTATAAGATTTCTTACTTCCTGCACCTGATTCGGATCAAGGCCACTTGTAGGCTCGTCAAGAATAAGAATTTCAGGATCTCCCATAAGTGCATGAGCAAGACCGACACGCTGTTTATTTCCGCGGCTTAAATCAGAAATATTTTTATGCATCACTTCCTTTAATCCGCAGATTTCTGCAAGATGAGGAATTTTTTCTGCTGCATTCTGTCTCTGAATTTCTGCCACGTACTTCAGATAATCAGCAACAATCATATCCTTGTACATCGGAGCACTTTCACTCATGTAACCTATTTTTGCTTTTGTTTGAACAGGAAATTCCGTTACATCAAGACCGTCAATTTTAACACATCCGGACGTTGGCTCAAGGAAGCCTGTTATCATTCTCATGGTTGTTGTTTTACCGGCACCGTTTGGACCAAGAAGCCCTACGATTTCACCGGTTTCAATTGAAAAACTGACATTGTCAACAGCGCAAAAATCACCAAATTTTCTGCACAAACTGGAAACTTCTATCACTTTTTACCTCTGATTTAATTATTCATTTCCGTAAAATTTACTTAAAGCCATTGAAAATTTCAAGTTCAATAAAACAATAAAAAATTAGTTATCATTTTCTAATTTATAAGACGCAATAAAAATAAAAATTGAAATAAAACTTATTGTGACTTATAATCTAGAAAGTAATAGAAAAAACTGGAGTAAAAATATGGAACTTTTTGAACAGTTGGTAGCACTTGGCGTAGACGTTGATTCAGCAATGGCAAGATTCATGGGTAATGCCCAGCTTCTGGAAATGATGTACAAAAAGGTACCTGATTCCCTCAACACAAACAGCGACATCATTCCGCACATCGATGCAGGAGATATCAGCCAGGCTATACAGAAAGCACACACACTTAAAGGAAACATGGGAAATCTTTCGATCACTCCGCTTTTTGAAGCATACACAGAAATTGTAAACGATCTGAGAGCAGGAAATACTGCAGCAGCAAAAGAAAAGCTTATTGAAGTTAAGCCTGTTCAGGATCAGATTATGGCAGTAATCAAAAAATACTAAATAAAAAAAGGCCGGCACAATTTTCATCTAAAACTCTGTGCCAGCCGTTTCATTTTTAACTAATCAATTTTTTCAGTAAGTTCTGACAAAAGCGGAATCAGCTGCTTCTTTCTTGAAACAATATCCTTCATGTAATAAATATGATTTTCCTTCTTCGGAAAATTCAAAACTGATTCAAACTTGCTATCTCCTGCAACAAACATTACAGAACTAAGCACCGTAATGTCAGTTACAAGAAGTGCATGAAATAAATCACCTGATGCATGACGTTCTTCTTCAAGTTTATCCAAGAATTCTTTTTTGCGCTCAAAAATTTCATGTGTACTGTCAACTTCAATCTGGCTTACAGTATATTTAAATTTTCCATCTGAATATGCTTTCATATCCTGATGAATAACTTCTTCTGCTGTACGTCCGCCAATTCTGCTTCCACTCTTGATAATCTCATTTCCAAGAGTCTTGATGTCAAGCTCAGTAATATTACTTAAATATTCTGCAGTAAGTTCATCTTCTTCCGTTGTAGTTGCAGACTGAAGAATAAGTGTATCACTCAAAATTCCGCAGAGCAAAAGTGAAGCAATATCCTTTGGAATTGAAATGCGTTTTTCCTTATACAGATTTGCAATAATCGTACTTGTAGAACCAACAGTTTTATTTATAAAGTTGATTGGAAGCTTTGTCGTAAAAGTATTGATTCTGTGATGATCGATAATTTCCTGAATGACATAATTTTCAAGACCTTCAACAGCCTGACTCGGTTCATTATGATCTACAAGAATAACCTGAACATTCGGTTCATGTAAAAGATCACTTTCATTGATTATACCGATTACCTTGTAATCATCATCAACAACAGGAAGACATCTTGAAGGACTTTCTGTAAGCTGAATCTTAATTTTTGCAAGAGTATCGCTGGCTTTGACAGGAAGAACTTTTGTATCCGCAAGTGAACTTACAGGAGAAGAATATTCAATCAGCATAACAGTTGCAATCGTACTGTCATGGCCGCTTAAAATTGCAACATGATTCTGCTTGGCAAGTTCACGAAGATCCTTGCTAACTACATAATCCTTTGTAACGATTACAGCACGAACTTTTGATTCAATGGAAAGACGCTGAATATCTTCACGGTCACCTGTGATTACAACAATATTTTCACTAGCTTTTTCTTCAAGAAGTTTTTTGAAAGTTTCAACATCATCATCACCAACCATGATAGAGCATCTGAAAAAATCTTCACTGTCATCAAAACCAACAATTGTAGTTGCACGAAGAGTTTTTTCGATGAGGTTAATGCTTGTAAGAAAAATATCGTCTTTCTTCGGATTAAGAATTCTGAATGAATTTAAAGCAAACGCATTGCAGTTCAAAAGCCCCTGATAAGTTCCGTCAACATTTACAATCGGAAGGACAGCTGCATTTGTAGAAATCATTTTATCAACGGCTTCCCACAAAGAAACTCCTTCATCAACTTTCTGAAAATGATGGTGCATAAAAAATTCTGTTCGCGGAATTAAATCCGGAATGTAAACAGGAGGCTCAATGTTAAATCTCTTGAAAATATATTCCGTCTGAGGAGCAAGCTTACCTGCACGTGCTGCAATATATTCAGAATGTCCAAGACGCTGCTTTAAATCCGCATAAGCTGTTGCCGCAACAACAGAATCCGTATCAGGATTTTTATGTCCAATTATAAATACTTTTTTTATCATCATTTATTCCCTACAGAAAAAAAAAGCACCAGTCATTAGACTGATGCTTACTTCGGGATGTACGGGACTCGAACCCGTGGTCTCCGGCGTGACAGGCCAGCGCGATAACCAGCTTCGCTAACACCCCTTAAGATGTTCATAGTATATGTAATTCACATCTTTATGTCAATAGCAAAAATCATTTTTTAATATTTTTTTTTATTTTAATCCGTTAAGCATTCCGTGATATTTACCCATGAAAACAGCATCTTTCTGAAGCATAGAAGGTATTCCGTACAAAGCAATTGCACCCATAAACATTTTTCCAAGCTCAAGATGAATTTCTTCATCAGTATAAGTTTTATACCCTGAACAAATTTCAAATGCCAGCCCATGAAGATAAACCTGCATAAAATTTTTAAATTCCACTGCAGTTACCTTTGGGAATCCACATTCAGTCTCAATAATATCAAGAACTTTTTCTTCTCGCAAAGAATCAACCTTCTTACCAAAATTTCCGTCAGCAAGATAAATCTGCCTATACAAGAAAGGCTCTTCCTGCGCAAACTTGAGCAATGCAGTTCCATAAACTCTGAAGGTCATATCTCCGGAATTTTTCTGCATCAATTCTTCAAATAAATCAGACTGAAGCTTAACAACGCGCTCAATCAGTTCAGACTTTAAATCCGTCATATTTTTATATTCAAGATATATCGGCTGAGTCGAACAGTTGATTTTTTTTGCAATAGCTCGTGCAGTTACAGCCTCAAAACCTTCTTTCCTAAAGATTTCAAAACCGGCATCGATAATCATTTGCTTTGTAATTTTCTTTGTTGCAGGCATTTAACACTCAACCTGAATTCTTGATCCGGCAGTTGCAGTTTTTTTATACACCGAACCAAGATTTCTATATGGATTTTTAAATTCTGTAATCTGCTTTTTAAGCTGATCCATGTGAACTCTCAAAAGAATTCTATTTTTCTCATTCTGTTCAAGAACCTGACTCTGCAAAGACTTCAATTCATTCTGAAGTTTTGAAATCGGAATTACATCAGCAGGATTATAAGTTGCAGCCTTTGATTTTGTGTAAAGCTCCTGCATTGGAACAATCACTTTCTGCAGAGAACCGATGCTTGCAACAATCTGAGTTTCAAGTTCTGTATGAGAAAGCAAAGCCTCAGCATCTTCCTGTGAAATTTTACTTTCCTGACATTCAAGAACTTTTAAATATTCCTGAAATTTTGTGCGCTGCTGTTCAAGAAGCTTTTTAAATCTTTTAATGATTGCAACTCTCTCTTCAACTTCTTCACGCGAAAGATTTTCCATCATCCCCTCCTTATTATCAGCCTGTAATATTCAATGAAGAAATTCCCGGCGTCATTTTTGTTGTATTTGCTGTACTTGCAGAAGCACTAACCCAGGACTCATGAAGCTCATTCATCATGTTCATTACAAATTCTATTTTGCTTACTTCATGACTGATTGTTACTTCAAGAAGCTGCTTATTGAAATATATGTATAAAGACATAAGATTTTTTGCAATTTCTCCACCTTTTGTCATATCAAGACTAGCTTCAAGTTCAGAAATAATATCCATTGCTTTCTGAATGTAATTTCCGTATGACTCTATGTGGTTTGCAGCGATTTTTCCATCAGGGCCTATCAGATTTTTTGCCTTTTCCAGATTTGATACCGCACCCTCATAAAGCATTACAATAAGTTTTCCCTGACTCGCAGTCTTTACACCAACTTCACGATAAGCGTTCAAACCGCCGTAAGGATTTGCATTGTAAGCCATTTTTTCATACCTCCATTTCTGTCTTCTAATTATCGGCATATTAAAAAACTGATATTAGAAATATTACGGAGAAAAAAATCATTAAAATTTATTAAATATTTCTTTTTAAATGGAAAAATTTTACAAAATCATTTATATTTGTTTTATGAGTGAAAAAGACGACAAGAAAAAGAATGAAAATGATCCATACGATTTTTTCAAATTAAATGTAGACGACAACAAAGAAAAAAAAGGTCCTGGTAAAAAGCCGGGAAAGAAATTTCCTTTCTGGGGAATTCTTCTGGTAGTTTCTGCTGTTCTTCTTATTGCAAATTCTTTCTTAGGAAATAAAACAGAAGAACTTATTGACTATTCTGAATTCAGAAATCTCATTGAACAGGGAAAAATTGTCCGTGTTGAAATTTCCGAAAATATTTTCATCGGATATACAGAAACAGCGCTGGCACAGAAAAACAAAAAATCATCCGGTTTTGATTTATTACAGAGTTCTTCACAGGACAAAAGCGGCATCTATAAAACAAACGGCGTTCTTCTGGAAGATTTCTTCAAGCTTCTTGATGCACGCAATGTTGAATACAAGTTTGTGCCAAAATCAAACAATTACTTTATTTCGATTCTCACAAGCTTCATTATCCCGATGGTAATCATAATGCTGATCTGGTTCCTGATTTTCCGCAAAATTGGTGGAGGAGCAGGCGGCATCGGTTCAATAATCGGCGGTAACGGAAGATCTAAGGCAATTGATGAAGGAAAAGTTAAGACAAGATTTTCAGATGTTGCAGGCGTTGATGAAGCAAAAGAAGAGCTCATTGAAGTTGTTGATTTTCTGAAAGAACCTAAGAAATATACTGACATCGGAGGTAAAATTCCAAAGGGTGTTCTTCTTGTAGGACCTCCGGGAACAGGTAAAACTCTTCTTGCACGTGCAGTTGCAGGTGAAGCTGGAGTTCCGTTCTTTAGAATCAGCGGTTCTGACTTTGTAGAAATGTTCGTAGGTGTTGGTGCAAGCCGTGTAAGAGATTTATTTAAGCAGGCAAGAGAAAAAGCTCCGTGTATCGTATTCATTGATGAAATTGATGCTCTTGGAAAAAGCAGAATCAACGGATTCGGCGGAGGAAATGATGAGCGAGAACAGACTCTCAATCAGCTTCTTGTAGAAATGGACGGATTTGACAACGAAAAAGGACTCATTATTCTTGCAGCAACAAACCGTGCAGATATACTTGATCCTGCCCTTCTTCGCCCGGGACGATTTGATCGCCATGTTCCTGTAGAAAAGCCTGATGTAAAGGGCCGCGAAGAAATTATTAAAATTCACGCAAAGAACGTAAAGATTGATGAAAGTGTAGACTTTGAATCAGTTGCCCATGGAACTACAGGGTTTGCAGGAGCAGATCTTGCAAACGTTGTAAATGAAGCAGCACTTCTTGCAGTACGCAACGGTCACAAAAAAGTTACGATGTCTGACTTTAACGATGCAATAGACAAAGTCAGCATTGGTCTTAAAAAGAAAAGCAGAAAAGACAATGCAAAGGAAATAAAGCTTGTTGCAGTTCACGAAACAGGACATGCACTTGTAGGTGCATTTACACCAGATTATCCTCCGGTGAACAAAATAACAGTTGTTCCTAGAAGCCATGGCGTAGGAGGTTTCACTCAGTACCGTGAACAGGAAGAAAAGAACTTCCAGACAAAGCAGGACATGATCAACGAAATCGATACTCTTCTTGGAGGTCGTGCTGCAGAAGAAATTATGCTTGGAGATATTTCAACAGGTGCCTCAAACGACATTGCACGCGCAACAGAAATTATACGCCGCATGATTGTTGATTTTGGTATGAGCGACAAATTCAAGAACATGACACTTGGAAAAGGCGTTCTTGGAAATCCAGGGGCTGAACCTGTTCTTGTCCGCGAATTCAGTGAAGAAACACAGAAATTCATTGATGAAGAAATAGCACGTCTCATGGACAGCCGCTACAAATATGTAATCAAGCTTCTTAAAGCTCACAAAGAACTTCTGAACGTAATAAGCACTCAGCTTATTGAAAAAGAAACAATGGAAGGAAAAGAATTCCAGGAGCTTTTAAAAGCAGAAGGTCACTGCAAGCAGCTTGAAGATAAAAGTACAAAAACAAAAGCTGAAAAAAAGCCAAAAACTACAAAAAAGGCAGCAGCTAAAAAAGACTAAAAATTTTTGCTGTATTCAAAACCAGCATAACCATGTCCCGGGTAGACAAGAGTTTCGCCCGGGATTTTTTCTTTTAAAAACGCAAGACTCTCTTTCATCTCTTCATCACTTCCATCAGGAAAATCAGTTCGTCCGCAGGAATGATAAAAAACTGTATCCCCGGAAATCAGAATTTTCTGTTTTTCATTATAAAGGCAGACACTTCCTTTTGTATGCCCCGGAGTATTATAAATCACCCAATCTTCAAGTCCGCTGCATTTTACATAATCAGAAAGATTTTTACCATCTTCCATAAAATCATCAGCTTCCGCCAAAGATAAAACATAGGGCAAAAATTCACTAAAACCGCCGCAGGACAAAAGTTCCCCCTGAGCAATTTTAGAATCCTTTCCAATATATTTTGCGTCTTTTGAATGAATGAGGATTTTAGCAGATGGAAATGCTTTTTTCAGTACAGAAATTCCTGCAACGTGATCAAAATGTCCGTGAGTCAGAACGATTGCAACTACATCAAGCTTTCTGCCGTTCAAATACTGCACAAGCTTATTTTCATCACCGGAAAAAGAAGAATTTGCAGGATCTACAATAAAAACTGAAGAGCCTCCGAGCTCTACTATGCAAGTATTAACATCAAGAGGCCCTGTATGAACTACAGTGATCAATATGCAGCACCGTCACCAAAGTGAGATCTAACCTGACCATCATCAGAAGTCTGAGAATATGGTTTTTCATCACTTGCTATAGATGAGCTCATGCTTGCTGCGAAATCTCTCTGTTCTGCTGCGAGTTTTGATTCTTCTGAGTTTGAATAGTTATCTGCATGTCCTTCGTTTGAAACATTTGCAGGAATTGTATCGTCTGATTCTACAACTGAAGCTGCTGTATTTTCTGCTTCTTCCTTTTTCTTTGAAAAGCTTACGCTGAGCTTACGTCCACGATATTCATATCCGTCAAGAGCTTTAATTGCTTTTTCACAATCTTCTGCAAAAAGCTGAACGAATGAATAATTTGAAAGAACACGGATTTCACCGATTCTTGAGCGGTCAAAACCTGCAACACTTACAAGAAGCCCAACAAGATCTCTTGGGAATACGCCGCGGCTTCTTCCTACGCTGATAAAAATTGTTCCTGCAACAGATGCATCGATTGTTACTCTTGGAGCCTTTTCTTCTGATGAAGCATGCTTGTCTTCGCGTGAAGAATTGTTGTTAAAGCGTTCACTACGATCTGAGCGTTCATTGCGGTTGAATCTATCATTGCGGTTATTAAAGCGGTTGCTTCTGAATCCGAGATTTGCATTTTTAATCAAATATGCAGCAACATAACTTCTGCGTGAAAATGGAACATTCTTCTTGAAAAGCTTCTTAATCTGGTTCAAAACCTTAACATCAGCCTCACTGGCATTTTCCACACGACTTACAGCATCCTTCAAAAAAGCTGCGATCTGTTCTTCATTAACTGAAAATTCACGGTTATTATTATAAGCCATTTTTTTACTCCTTAAGTAAATCTAAAATAAACCCGAAATCTTTTTTTTCAAACGGAAACTGAATTAAAAGAGATTCCATTGATTCCGGCATAATTGAATTTGAAAATATTACAAATTGAATTCCGCGCTGTTTTAAAATCGAAAGGCAATTTTCAAGCAATTTTTTACCTATTCCAAGTCCGCGGTAATTCTGAACTACAAAAAAATCTGTAAACACAACGGTTTTTTTTGCAGGCTCAGGACTTCTTGAAACTAATGCACAGCCCAAAAAATCAGATGAAATTGATCTGCATACAAAGCCCGATTTTTCATCCTCTTTAGCAAAAGTTGAAAGATTTTCATGCAAAAACGCAGCCGAACTTCCAGCCTCTGCAAAATACTGCTCTATCAGTTCCTCTCTAAAAAATCTTCTTGCACGCTCAACGCTTTCTCCGTCCTTCAAAGAATCGTATTCGGAAAATTCAAAATCATCTTCAACAAGTTCATCTGTATCTTCTGAATCTGAAGAAACCTGCTCAAGCTGTTCCAAACCCCAGGACACGCACAAGTCATTATACCAGGCAGCAACATGCGATTTCATTTCCTTATTTTTGAAAAGAAACCACTTTTTTTCTACTTCCGGATATGCTTTTAATACGTTTTTAAAATTCTTAAATATCCCCCTTCTGCTCGCCAGTACAGTTTTTAATTCATTTTTTGCCATCGGATGATGAAGACTGTTTGCAAAAGCTTCCATAAGTTCAAAACCGTCATCACTGGTCCACGACGGAATTGAATAAATATTTTCCTCATCAGCCTCAGCATCATTTTGTATCTCTACAGTTTTCCCTTCAGCCGCATCAACTGCGTAAACAGATTCCTGATTTTCCATGCAAAAGAGAATCTGATCTGTCAGGGAATCCGTCAGAGCAAATGTCATAAACTACTGCAAATCGCTTCTTTTTGTAATCACCTTGCTGATAAGCCCATAAGAAACAGCTTCGTCTGCATTGAGCCAGTAGTCACGATCTGTATCATTTGTAACTTTTTCCAGAGGAGTTCCAGTTTCTTCAGCAATAATCTGATTGATTTTAGCCTTTGTCTTTGCAATTTCATTTGCATGAATTTCAATGTCTGTAGCAACACCTTTCATTCCGCTTGAAGGCTGATGAATAAGATATGCGCTGTTTTTGAAACCAAGACGTCTTTCTTTTGGAGCTGCAAGAAGAATAAGTGCAGCTGCAGAAGCAACAAGGCCCATACCGATAGTATAAACAGGTGCATTGATAAATCTGATTGTATCAAAAATTGCGAAACCTGCGTTTACATCTCCTCCAGGGGAATCAATGTAGAAATAAATCGGTTTATCACTGTCTGCTTCCATAATCAAAAGCTGCTTAACAATTTTTTCAGCAAGTTCTTCACAAACTTCGCCGCTCATA
The DNA here is from genome assembly GCA_024687165.1 of Treponema sp. GTDB lineage: Bacteria > Spirochaetota > Spirochaetia > Treponematales > Treponemataceae > Treponema_D. The sequence continues at coordinate 10,471 of JAILEY010000004.1, read as the reverse complement.
ATAATTTGTCTTGTCTTAATGAATTTTTCCATAAGAGGATCTGCTGGAGTTTCTTTCTTCTTTTCATCCTCATTTTCATTTAAAATAACGTTCATTTTATCTCCAATATAAAATATAAAATTTATAATACTAAAAAACTCTTAAATTTTCAACTTAAAAGGGATTTCATGCCTTTATCAAAGCTTTTTAGCTTCTTTCCAGAATTCAAGCATTTTATCATCATTTTCCGCTGAAAAACTGATTTCATGCTCTTTCATGGATTTTTCAACATACTTAAAACGTTTACTAAATTTTTGTATCGCTTTTTCAAGGGCAGCATTCGGATCTACATCAAGCTTTCTGCAAAGATTTACAGATGCAAAAAGAAAATCCCCAAGTTCTTCTTCAAGTGCATTTCTGTTGATTTTTTCCTTCTTAAACTCCTGCTCAACTTCAGAATACTCTTCTAAAACTTTTGACGCTGTCTGTTCAACGGAACGCCAGTCAAATCCTGATTTTGCACATTTTTTCAGTATTTTTACGGCACGAAGCAGCGGAGGAAAACCTTTCGGAACAGAATCAATTATGCTTTCAGTTTTTCTTCCCTCAACATTCTGCTTTATATTTTCCCACTGATTTACAACCTGCTCCACAGTTTTCGCAGGAGAATCATCAAACACATGAGGATGGCGACGCACAAGCTTTTCACACACTTCATTCAACGAATCTGCGGCAGTAAATTTCCCCTGCTCACTATAACATTCTGCAATGAACACAAGATTAAAAAATACATCACCAAGCTCTTCACGAACATGAAGTGCATCATCATCATTTATTGCATCAATTGTTTCAAAGGTTTCTTCAATGAAAGTCTGCCGTAAAGTTTGTGGCGTCTGAGCTTTATCCCAGGAACAGCCTGTTTTACTTCGAAGCCTCTTCATTATCTCGCAAAGTCTGTTAAATGCAGCCGCCTGAGCAGACAGACTTTCAAGTTTAAGCGTCAGTTCAGAATCATTCAACAATTTTTTTCTTACCCCATTCAGGAATCAGGTTTTTCATATCTTTTGCGGTAAGGATTTTTGCAAAAAGCTGGTGAACAACCGCAAATTCCTGAGCAAGAATTATTCTTTCATCTTCCGTGAATTTTCCAAGCACATAATCTGCAACATTTCCATTTGAAGGTTTTCCGACCCCAAATCTCAAACGCCAGAAATCAGCAGTTCCTAAAGTTGCTTTTGTTGATCGTAAGCCGTTGTGTCCGCCAAGACCGCCGCTCCATTTTAAACTGGCAATTCCAATCGCAAGTTCAATTTCATCATGCACAACAAGAATTTCATCAGGATTGATTTTATAAAAATGTGCAGCCTCAACAATCGCATCGCCGCTTAAATTCATGTATGTTAGAGGCTTCATAAAATAAAGTTTCTTTGGAAAATCTGCAGTCAGCGGGAGAGAACCATTGTCGCGTCTTTTCAAAAATCCCGCATCACACATCCACGACGCAACATTCTCGTAATCTGCAGTGGCAAAATCCGACTTAAATTTATTCTGCCACGAAAGTCTGTTAAAAAAAGGCAGAGAATCCGCAAAAAGCCAGGCAACATTATGCCTTGTACCTTCATATTCCCTGCCATAATTACCTAAAAATGCTATCAACTGAATCATAGACTCAGATTATATCACACCTTCTTCTTTTTCAACAATCTCATGGAATTCATCACTGCAAGAAGGGTTACGCCAACATCGCCAAAGACTGCAGTCCACATGTTGGCAAATCCTGAAACACAAAGTCCAAGAATCAGTACTTTAACACCGATTGCAAAAACTATGTTTTCATGCACGTTTTTCATGGTTTTCTTTGCAAGTCGTAAAGCAAGGGCAATTCTGCTGATTTTATCGTCCATGATTACAACATCAGCGGCTTCAATCGCAGCATCACTTCCCAAAGCACCCATTGCAACTCCAACGTCACTTCTTGAAAGAACAGGTGCATCATTGATTCCGTCGCCTGCAAAAAGAACTTTTCCATTATTTTCTGAAATCAGTTTTTCAACTTTAGAAACTTTATCAACCGGCAAAAGCTCAGCATAATATCCGTCAAGGCCAAGTTTTTCACTTATTGCTGAAGCAGCATTTTCACTGTCTCCCGTCAGCATTACAACTTTTGAAACACCTGCTTTTTTAAGGGACAAAACAGCTTCTGCAGAATCCTCTTTCAGAATGTCACTGATTACGATATACCCGAGATATTTTTTATCCTGTGCAACATAAACAACAGTTTCCCCGGATTTTCTTTCAGCTGCAACAAAGCCTTCAACAGCATCCTTCTGCATAAGTTTTTTATTTCCACAAAGGACCTGTCTTCCTTCAAGCATAACCTTAATTCCATGCCCGCTGATTTCTTCTGCTTCTTTTACAGTCAACTTTCCACATTCACTGCACTTGTGATTATTTTTAAGGGAAACAGAAACAGGATGCTCACTGTAATATTCTGCATGAGCCGCAAGTGCAACAAGTTCTTCAGCTGAAATTGAATCTACTGCAGGATGAACTTCAGTAACTTCAAAAACACCTTTTGTAAGAGTTCCTGTTTTATCACAGACAACAACCTTAACTTTTGAAAGCGCATCAATATAATTTGAACCTTTCACAAGTATTCCGTTTTTTGAAAAAAGACCGATTCCACTGAAAAAGCTTAATGGAACAGAAATTACAAGAGCACAAGGACAGGATACAACAAGCATTTCACAGGCTCTGTAAATCCACGTCATTCTATCTGCACCTGAAACAAACGGAGGCAAAATAGCAACGGCAACTGCAAGAATACATACAATCGGAGTATAAACCTTTGCAAATTTTGAAATAAACTTTTCACTTCTGCTCTTCTTTTCCTGCGAATCCTTTACCATATCAAGAATTCTACTGACAGTACTCTGAGAAAACTCTTTTGTTACTTTTATCTGAATTACACTGCTGCTGTTTATAAAGCCACTGAGAATTTCATTTCCTTCACAAAGTTCTTTTGGAACACTTTCCCCCGTCAATGCAGATGTATCAACAAAGGTCTTCCCGCTTTCAATTATTCCGTCAAGAGGGACTCTCATTCCAGGCTTAACAATTATAATATCCCCTGATTTAACATCCTGAGCCGCAACAACTTCTTCTTTTCCATCACGAAGCAGAATTGCCGTGTCTGAGCGAATGTCCAGAAGTGATTCTATAGATTTTTCAGTTTTGCCATTTGCCTTATCCTCAAGGAACTCCCCGATCTGGAACAAAAGCATTACAGCAACAGCCTCAGCATATTCACCGGTAACAATTGCGCCGATTGTTGCAACAGACATCAAAAATTCTTCATTAAAGCATCTGCCTTTAAAAAGACTTTCAACAGCTTCCTTAAGAACATCTTTTCCAACAAGCATATAAGCAAAAAAATACATTAAAAGAGATGCAGCTTTCTGATATTTAACAAATACAGGTGCATTGATTTTTAAGTGCTCACAAAGAAGACCCGATGCAAATAGAATTATGCAGAGAATTACATTTTTAAGAGAAAATTCTTCATCTTCCTCATGCTCATGATGATGGTGATGATGTTCATGGTGATTATGATTTTCACAGTGACACTCATGATGATTATGTTCGTGATGAGAATGATGCTCATCGTGCTCATGTTCGTGATTATGACCGCAGTATTTGCACATATTATTCTCCAAGATGTTCAAGGCCGATATTCAGAATGATTTTTACATGTTCATCCGCAAGACTGTAAATTATACTTTTACCGTCACGACGAAATTTTACAAGATCATTCAGCTTCAAAACCCTCAGCTGCTGACTGATTGCAGGCTGTGTCATATTCAAAGACTCTGCAATTTCTGTTACATTCATATCTTTTTCAAGAAGAGAATACAAAATCTTGATTCTTGTAGAATCACCAAAAATCTTAAAAAGTTCTGCAAGATCGCAGAGAATTTCTTCATTATCACTAATAATCATATAATCATTTAAGCATCTATTTATATGATTGTCAATAAATTTCCTTTGTATATATTACTAAATTTATGATTCTATAAAAAATTGGCTTCCAGTCGTGTTGAGCATTCCAAAACCGATGCTGAACAGTATATTTTCGTCCTGCTCAACACTCCTTCGCGCCAATTTTATTATATTCATTATAATTCAAAATTTGATCTAATAATAATTCAAAATTAAAGCAAAAAAAAACCGGATTGAACTTAATCAACCCGGTCAAAAATGTGTTTCAAAGCTCGTTTATATGACGAATCTCCCCTCAAGAAACACAAGAAGTTCGTCTGGAATATTATTCCTTAACACCACCAGAAGTAACACCACCGATGATGTATTTTGAAACAAACAGGTAAATAATAATCAATGGGAGAATTGTCATTGTCATAAGAGCATAAAGAACACCATAGTTCTGATTCATGTAGTCTGCGTTACGAACAAAGGCAATAACCATTGGAACTGTAAACTTATCCTTGTCTGAAAGAACAAGAGCTGGAACGAAGTAGTTATTCCATGTTGAAACGAATGCGAAGATAAGCTGAACAGCGAGTGCAGGTTTCATCATTGGAATAACGATTGTGTTAAATGTACGGAATTCATTACAACCGTCAACACGTGCTGCTTCAACAATTGAATAAGGCAATGTTGCTTCCATTGACTGATACATGTAGAAGAAAACGATTGGAGCTGCAATTGAAGGAATAATCAAAGGAAGGAATGAGTTCATCAATCCCATGTTTGTAATCAAATCCAAGAAACCAAGAGTAGAAACCTGTGTAGGAACCATCATGATTGCAAGAATAAACTTAAATACAAAGCTCTTTCCCTTGAAGTTATACATGTAAATACCATATGCAGTAGCACATGAGAAGTATGTAGTTACAATAGCAACACATGCAGAAACAAACAAAGAGTTTCTCATACCCGAAATAACCGGATAAGAAGTTCTGTATTTTACCAGAAGGTCATGGTAGTTTGCATAAAGCTTTCCACCAGGAATAAGAGTAAATCCACCCATGATTTTAAGATGTTCACGAGTAGAGTTAATAATCATAATAATGAACGGGAACAAAGAAATAATTGCAAGAATCACAAGTACTGTATATGCAAAGAATCTGCGTGCTGCAATCATCTGTGACTGACTTCTGATTTTTTCGCCAGTAACAATTTCATTAGTATTTGTTTTTACGTTATCCATCTGAAATCCTCCTAGCGCTTATTCTGGTATTTGCTCATTGTAGACTTATAAACAAATCCACTCAAAACAGCAGTCATAGCGAACAATACAACGGACATAGCACCCGAAGTACCGTAATCTTTCTTCTTAAGGTACATGTTCAAGTCCATGATAAGTGTCATTGTTGTATCGTTAGGTCTACCCTTACCATTTGTAACAATCTGTGGAACATCGAACATCTGGATACCACCAATCAAAGAAGTAATAAATACGTATACAAAGATTGGAAGAAGCAATGGCATAGTGATCTTGAAGAAAACCTGTCCAGGAGAAGCCCCGTCAATACGTGCTGCTTCAAACAAGCTGTTATCAATTCCCATAACACCAGCCATAAGAAGGATTGTAGTATTTCCGTACCACATAAGGAAGTTCATACCTGCGATAAGAGTTCTTGTCCAGCCTACACTTGCAAAGAATCTTACAGCTGTAGCTGCTTTAACTCCCTCAGGAACAACTTTATCTACGATATAACCTTCGCTGTCATATACATATTTAACGCCATTCAACTTATCAACAGTTGACATAAGAATTTTATTAACAGGACCTTCATCTGAAAAGAGTGCATACACAAGCATAGCAAATGCAGCAGCCATGATCAGGTTAGGCAAATAAATTACTGTCTTAAAAAATCTCTGACCCTTGAGGTTAAGTTCAGTATTTGTGAACCAAACGGCAAGAACAAGAGAAACAATAATCTGTGGGATAAATCCAATCAACCACATGAATATTGTATTACCAAGGAATTTACCAATATGGCTATTCTGAGCTGTAAAAAGAAGCTTAAAATTATTCAAACCAACAAAGTTTGGACCAACCCAAACACCAAGACCTTCTTTGTAGTATTCAAACATACTGTAAATGAAAGTTGTCAACAGTGGAATGAGTGAAAAAATGATATATATAATAAAGAACGGTGAAATAAAAGCATATCCCCAGTTATCATATGAAACTGAATGACGCTTTTTTAATTTTGCACCAGTTTTAATTTCTGTCGTATTATCCATATTATCCTCTAAAATTATGTACGAGCTAACATATTTGGAGCATAGTACAACGCAAACTTTTTTATGAAAATTGTATAAAAAAAAATGCCGTCCAAGAAAGACGGCATTCTTTCCATCGAATCGATATTAGATCTGTAGAAACCGGCAAAGAAACTTTACCGGTTAAATACATTCTAAAACTTATCTTGTAACACCTGGACAGCGCTTTTCAACTTTGTCGTAGAAGTTGTTCAAAGCAGTATCGTAGTCAACAAGTCCGTTGAAGTAGTCAGACATAGCTGCCATGATTTCTTCTGTACATTCCTGATCGTACTTTGTGATGTTTTCCTTCTTGATAGAAGCTGCAGACTTAACGAAGAATGCCATGTGGTTCTGTCCACCAAGGAATTCGTTGTGGTATGATGGATCAGCTGCTACTTCGTTCATAGCTGGTTCGTTGTTTGTAAAGTCATTGTATTCCTTTGCAATTCTAACCATTGTGTCTTTGTCACATGTAAGCTTCTTCATGATTGTCTTGATTTCGTCAGCATTGTCTGTACCGTTTGCTGCACAAATCCAAGTTCCACCCCAAGAGAATCCCATTGGACCGTTACAGAATGCCCAGTCTCCAGAAGCTTCTTTGTTCATACAGAAGTCGATGAACCAAGCTGGTCCGAAGTAACCGAATACTTTACCATTCTTTGCCATACCCTTTGTGCTTTCTGCAGACCAGAGTGAAGCCTTGTTGTTGTATCCCTTGTCTGTGTATGTCTTTGTCTGATCGATCCATCTCTTGATCATTGGATCCATAGTGATCTTCTTGTTTGTTACCCATGGAGTCTTAACGTTGTCAGAGAATACGCGGAATGCATCATCAAATCCAGAGAGCATGAAGTATCCCTTTGCTTTTGCATCTGCTGCAACTTTGTCGAACTTGTCCCAGTCAGAAAGTGCTTTCTGTACTTCTTCTGGTTCGTCTGTTCCGAGAACAGCCTTAGCGATTGAACGACGATAGCAGAATCCACCTGGACAACCCTGCCAAGAAACACCTTTAAGAACACCCTGTCCGTCTGTCATGATGTCTTTTGTATACTTGAACTGGTTTGCGAGATCAGAATCTGTGATTCCAAGATCCTTTACAGGAACTGTAAATGGTGTGTCAACGTAAGCGAGAGCGTAGTCTGCTTCTACGAGGAACATATCAATCTTATCTTCAGCTTTTGCTGTAGATGCTGCTTCGAGAGCTGCATCGAGCTTCTGGCGGTAAACACCGTCCTGGTTTGGAGCCTGGATGAAGTTAACTGTTACACCCTTAGCTTCAATTTCTGCTCTTACGTATGTGTCGAAGCGTGTTTTGAATTCATCGTTCCAGCAGTAAATATTAAGAACTTTACCACCGTTAGAGATGTTTGATTTTACCTTCGCATTCTTTTTACAAGAAACGAAAGCGCCTGATACCATAGCTGCTGCCATCACTGCTGCTACTAACTTTTTCATATGCAATTGCCTCCTTCATTAGTACTGCATAAAAAACCTTAGTTACAATTTCAAGGTTATATTCAAATTATACATCATGATTATTATTTTGCAACAATTTTTTTTTATTTTTTGCATTTTTTTAATTTCATACTATACTGTTATCTATGAAAAACAACTCATTTGACGGAATAATCCTGGATATAGACGGGACAATTTGGAACACGACAGGAATAGTATCGATTGCATGGAATAAAGCAATTGAAAATTCAAAATTTAAAGCAAAAAAAGTAAATGCACAGATTCTACAGCAGGAATTCGGCAAACCTATGGATGAAATTGCAAGGGATTTATGGCCGAATCTGAACACTTCAGAAAGAGACATACTGATTTCATACTGCTGCACGGAAGAACAGATTGAACTGGAAAAATGCAGCCTCGATATTACTTATCCTGATGTTGTAGAAACTATAAAAGATCTGTATCCGTATGAAAATTTCTTCATTGTAAGCAACTGTCAGGACGGATATATAGAACTCACACTCAAAAAAACAGGACTTGAACCCTATATCAAGGATTTTGAATGCTGCGGCCGCACCGGAAAATCAAAATCAGAAAATATACTTATGCTTTGTTCAAGAAACGGTCTTCAATCTCCTGTATACATTGGAGATACAGATGGAGACGCAGAAGCATGCAGGCAGGCGGGCATTCCGTTTATCTGGGCATCTTACGGCTTTGGCAGAACACGGCATTACATAGAAGAACTAAAAAAATTCAGCGATTTAAAACGACTTATCAGAAAATAATTTTGTAACCTCAGGAGTATAAAATGCTTTTTATTTTTGACATGGGCGGCGTATGCTGTAACACATGGAAAGGTACCGGAAAAATTTCTGAGATACTGGGACTTAAAAAGGAAGAATTCGAATCAATTTATGGGAAAGATACAAAAGACAGTCTTTTTCACAAATGCACAATCGGAGAAATTGATACCGCCGGCTTTTGGAAAGAATTCAACAAAAGATGCGGAATAAAAGTTTTCACCGACTGGTTTCACTACCTTTTTCACCCGGTTCTTATTCAGGAGACTGTAGAATTAATAGAAGAATTAAAGAAAAAAGGACATAGAGTTGTCTGCGGAACAAATACAATCAGCGGACACTACGCAAACCATGTTGAAAACGGAGATTACAGCATTTTTGACCAGACTTATGCTTCCTGCTTCATGGGAGTTGCAAAACCGGATCCGGATTTTTACAGACTGATTCTTAAAGCAGAAGAAGCATCAGCAGAAAATACGGTATTCATCGACGATAGAATTGAAAATGTTGAAGCTGCCGCAGGAATTGGAATTACAGCAATTCAATATAAAAATTCAGCAGACCTTAGACAAAAGATTTTCAATCTACTATAATAACGTGTATTTTTTTTCACAAGGAGAATTAAATGAAAAAATTATTTACATTGTTTGCAATTGCATTCATCACAGTATGCGCATTTGCACAGGACCAGGATTTTTCTGAAGTTACAGAAGCTAAAAAGTTATACGGCAAATGGGAAGGAAACGTTGAGATTCCGGCTGAAATGCTCAGTTCAATGCTTGGAGAACAGGATACAAAAGGCCATGAAATTTCAATGACTGCACCTGTTGAATTCGTTTTCAAAAAAGGTTCAGATAAGAACTCAACAAAAATGAAGATGAAAATGACTCTCACTGTAAAAGTATACAAAGCAGACGGCATTGACGAAGAAATCCGCGACGAGCTTCTTGATGCATGCGGTGAAGGTTTAATGTTCGCAAATTACGAACTCAGCAAAGACGAAACAACTCTTATTCTTAAATCTTCAGTACAGGAAGAGGAAGATGAAGTATCAAATGATGAGTTATTTGAACAGCAGATTCTTATGTCAAAAGACAAGAAGACAATCAAAATTTTGATTCCAGATGCAGGAATGACAATAACAATGAACAAAAAATAATCAATTTATTTTTTGAAAACAAAAGACTGCCCGGGACTTAAAATCACAAATTTCCGGACAGTTTTTTTTATTTAAAAAGGATTCATCAGATGAAAAAAGTTTTTGCAATATTTTTTTTAGCAGCTTTAGTTATAAATCTATATGCTCAGAATTTTAAAACTGTAACAATACCAAATCAAATCTACGGAACATGGAAAGCAGTAATTGAACTTCCGGAAGAAGCAGCTGAAGAAATGCTTGGTTCAGAAATAAGTTCAACCGGCTGCGCAAAAGACATAAAACTTACACTGAGTCTTACAATCGAAAAGACAAAAATAAACGGCACTACAGCAATTACTAATTCATCAGAAATAACTTTCATTCTTTCTTCACCGTCTCAGTTTCCGGACGAATTAATTTCAATCTTTGAAAACAGGTACAAAAAGAAGCTCTATCAGCTTTATTCAATCAGTGCAGATAAAAAAACAATAAAAATTAAAACACGAAAAATAAGTGAAAAATTTAAATACAGCGACAAAGATTTTTTTACAACACCAGTTTATATTTCAACTGATAAAAAGATTATGAAGATGGATTTTTCCGGAGACGGCTCAAACTATATAGAATTCAAAAGAGCCCAATAAAAAAAAGGCAGAATCTGATTTTGAAGTGTACCCCAAAAGTTGGAGACAATTTTTGGAGGTACACTTTTTTTATGTCTAAATTGAATTTAGAAAAGAAAGCTGAAATTGTTGCGCACTACCTGAATACTTCAGATGGATACAAAAATACAGCAAATGTTTTT
>JAILEY010000067.1 GCA_024687165.1 Treponema sp. | reverse complement strand
AGGTTTATTGCGAACAATAAGAGTATAACTTCCAGACGGGATGCTGTCCTCTATACGTGCCGATACAGTTCCTGCAGAAATCTGAGTATAATAAGTCAGACGGTACTCATTTTCACCATCAGAAAGGAAAATTCCATGGTTTTCATTTGTTTCGTCAAACTTAAGGAAATTACCTCTAATGCAGATAATGTCACCGTTCTTAACAAAATTAAGCTCAGCCACCTTTTTTACAAACTGTTCTTCCGTGAAAACTACAATAATTTCACCCATAAATACATAACTACATTTTACAAGAAGAAAGAAAATTTCACTGAAAAATACCATTAACATAATAAACTCCTTGCGGTAATTCATAAACCTGCGCATTGATTTACGCATTACCATATTCAAAACTTATGTCATCAATATACTGTAAGGAAATGTATAAGTGCGTGGTGAAATTTCACCCAGGGGCATGGTGATTTTTCACCATGCAGTTTAGTGCTTTCTTTATTTATTATTTTCAGTACATACAAAGTCTAAAAAAAAGGAGGTACTGAGTATGGATAAAGAAGATGAACTTTTGTTTGCAATGAACACAAGGCTTACAAAAGTTGAAAGCGGTCAGGAAAGTGACTGCTCCGGTTCTGTATGCTCTGCCTTGAGCGCTGTCCTTGGAAAGAACATCAGGGTAACCGCAGATGTAACGGCTTAAATCCCCCTCACCACAGTAAAAAAGCCCCGGATGATTTTTCACCCGGGGCTTTTCATGTTTTATTCTAAAGCAAAAATTTCATTAAAGAATTTTTGCAAGATCTTCAGCTGTAAACTTCATGTCTTTTGCAACTTCAGCTGCAGGTCCTGATTCACCGAAGCGATCGATTGTGAAAAGATCAGCTTTCTTTGCGTATCCTTCCCAACCATAACGGCAGCCTGCTTCTGCAACAACTACACGCTTTGCACCGCCAATTACTTCCTTCTGAAGAGCTTCATTTTCATCAAGAAGAGCTTTGTCTGTTACAGAAACAACGCGAATGTTCTTTCCAGAAACAAGTGAAGCAGCCTTGAGTGACATTTCAACTTCAGAACCAGTTGCAAGAATTGTTACATCAGGATTTGCACCCGCTGATTTTACAACATATGCACCCTTGAAGTAATTCTCCTTCCAGTTTTTATCTTCCTTTTCATATACTGAAATTGCCTGACGTGTGAAACACATACAAACCGGATGATTCTTAGACTTCATTGCCATTTCCCATGCAAGTACAGATTCTTCTGCGTCACCTGGACGAAGAACCTGACAATTTGGAATACAGCGGAGAGAAGCAAGAGTTTCAATTGGCTGATGTGTAGGTCCGTCTTCTCCAACGTAGATTGAATCGTGTGTAAGAATATAAATGTTTGGAATCTTTGCCAATGCTGCAACACGAACAGAAGATCTCATGTAATCAGCGAATACAAGGAATGTTGCACCAAATGCACGAAGACCACCATGAAGATTGATACCGCTCATAATCTGACTCATTGCAAATTCACGGATACCGTATTCAATACAGCGGCCCTTGCGGTTTTCTGCACTGTAAATTCCGTCATCATTCTTAACTTTTGTCTTGTTTGGTCCCTGAAGGTCAGCAGAACCACCAACAAGCCATTCATAAGTATCAGACATGTAGTTCAGCATCTTACCGCTTGCGTCACGAGTTGCAAGTTTATCACCGGCATTGAATGCAGGAAGTGCTGCTTCACCAGTTGCTTTTCCGTTCCAGAATGCATCCCATTTTTCAGCAAGTGCAGGATTTTCAGCTTTCCATTCAGCAAAAGTCTTATTCCAGCTTTCTTCTGCTGCAGCCCATTCCTTACGCTTTTCTTCAAAATATTCGTATGTTCCAGGAACAACATAGAACTGTTCATTTTCTGGAAGACCTAGTGCTTTCTTTGCAGCCTTACAACCTTCTTCACCAAGAGGAGCCCCGTGAACATCAGCAGTACCAGCCTTTGGAGCTCCCTTTCCGATTGTAGACTTAAGAATAATGAGTGTTGGCTTATTTTCTTCTCTCTTTGCAATTTCAACGAGATCTGCAATTTCCTTAATGTTGTACATAGATCCGCGGAGAACCTGCCAGCCGTAAGCAAGATAGCGCTGTTCAATATTTTCAGAAAGAACGATGTCTGTATTTCCGTCAATTGAAATCTTGTTTTCATCATAGAATACGATGAGCTTACCGAGCTTAAGTGTACCTGCAAGAGAACAAGCTTCAGAAGAAACACCTTCTTCAAGACAACCTTCTCCAACAAGAGCATATGTGTAATGATCAACAATTGTGTGGCGTGGAGTATTAAATTTTGCAGCAAGCATTGATTCAGCCATTGCCATACCTACAGAAGCTGCAATTCCCTGACCAAGAGGACCTGCTGTACACTCAATTCCGTCTGTTTCACCATATTCAGGGTGACCAGGACATTTAGATCCTACCTGACGGAAATTCTTAATATCGTCCATTGAAACTTTGTATCCGGCAAGATGGAGGATAGAATATGCAAGCATAGATCCATGACCTGCAGAAAGTACGAAACGGTCTCTGTCCACCCATTTTGAATTTGCAGGATTGTGCTTAAGGCATTCACCATACAAAACTGCTGCAACTTCAGCAGCACCAAGCGGAAGTCCAGGATGACCTGAATTTGCCTTCTGAATTGCGTCCATAGAAAGACTGCGGATTGATAATGCTGCAGCTTCAATAGCGTTTGTGTTCATAAAATAACTCCATAAAAAATATATTTATTGAATTTGTTCCAATTGTTTTGCAATTTCAATAAGCTGTGTTTTATTCGGTTTCATCATAAGGCTTTTACGGAAGCGGTCATTTTTAAGTATTTTTGCAATTGCTGAAAGTGCCTTAACATGAACAACTGAAGAATTTGAGAGAAGAATAAAAAGAACCGAGACATTTTTATAATCAGGAGCATGCATATCAAGAGGATGATTGATGAATGCAATAAGGAGTCTGCATGGCTGATTTTCTTTCAGAAGAGGTCTGCGGGGATGCGGAATTGCAATGCCGTTTCCTACAGCCGTACTCAAAACCTTTTCACGATTCAAAAGCTCTTTTTCCAAAGAATCAACAGTAAGCCCTTCTGGAAGATTAAAATGCATGCACGCATTGTGATAGACAGACTCAAGATTTGTACCTTCAATATTGTGCACAACATCTCCGTTTTCTATAAGCGAACTAACTTCAATAACTTCCGGCATTTTTTTTACCTCAGAATCACTTTACAATTTTAAATTTATTCTTTCTTTCCGAATCAAGGGCCGATTCCACAGTACCGCGGATATCCTCAAAATTCCAGTCCATACCATCCAGAGAAAGAAGAAGCGCTTCTGCATTATCTTCAGCCTCAGGATCTCCCGCAAGAGTTTCAAGCACCCTCAGTATATGACTGTTAAGCTGTGCAAGAATAACAACTTCCTGAGACGGGAACTTTTCAACTGCATCTCCAAGATAATCAAGACGTCTTACCAGGGAAGAAACCCTTCCGTAAAGTTCAAGCGCTTTTTTTCTTACAGGACCTACAGTCTGATCCGCAAACCAGTTATAATCCTTCTCGAGTATACAACTTCTATTTTTCAAATTCAAGATAACTTCAGCGGCGGTTACGTCATCAAACTCAAATTCATCGCGCGAAATAAAGTCCAGAATATCCTTCTCCGGAGTTTTTGATTTTAGATAAAAACAGTTCATTATCAGCTGATCTATAACAAATTCCGGGATTATTGAAAGCGCAAACTGATCAAAAGGCAAATTTTCAACAAGACATCCCTTAAGCTCAACCACACTCTGATTCCACGGTCCAAAAGCAGGAACATCTTCACCCTTGTACCACAATCTTGTTTCAACGCCATAATGCTCAAATCCGACTTTTTTTGAATATTTTGTAATAAACTCAGAAAAAGAGCCGCAATACGGTACACAGATTTTAGATCGATTTTCAAAATATGCATTCGTAAGCTGTTCTTCAATTGCTCCAAGAGGTCCGTGACGCTCAAAGGATTCAAGCAGGAATTTTTCAAGCTGAGCATACCATTCTATGCGTTTTTCCCCGATTTCACCCTTATCAAAAGAATTAGGGTCAGAATGAAGTGCCATAAGATTCAGTTTTCCCTGATCCCAGTCTGAAACACAGCACAAAAGTCTGTCTCCTTTCCTGTAACCGGCTTTTTCAGCAAGATAAGAAAGATCCAGCCCTGTCAGATATACGTAATTCGGGAGCTCAAAATCCCTGTCAACAAGATCCAGTTCATCATTTGCAGGATCTGAGGCAATATACTGAGGCGCATATTCTTCTCCGTAAAGCAGAAACATGTCGATTGCGGCATCACTGTCAAATTTTCCGACTTTTTTAGGAACTTTTTTGCCGTTGAGATAAAAATTGAGGCTTGAAGGAATCCTTTCGCTTTCTACAAAAGGTATACATCTGTCTCCGGGAACAAGAACCCCCTGCTCAATTTCTGCCGCCGTAGGGATAATACTGAAAATTTCACCGGTAAAAGCGGCTGCACGTGTCAAATAATTACCGTTTGCAAGCTCAAGAACATTTGGACTTGCTTCAAGAAAAGCCTGAGCATCCTCAAGAGAAGCTTTCATTCCTAAAGATTCCAGCACCTTCTTCATTTCTTTAAGTGAGAAAGGCTGAGAATATGTGCGCAAAAACTGAAGTGCAAGACGTTCTTTTGAAATACCCATGGGAATAAATATAATACTTATTTGAATAAATCACAATTGAGGGGGGAAATCTTAGGGCTATCTATAATCACTATATATATGTAAGAATGTTTGACTTTTAGAACTTTTTACACTAAAATGTAGATTGAATTATTTTAAACAAGGAGAATTATTAAAATGCCAAGTTGGTTATTGTATGTTATTCTCCCAGTTGCAGGAATACTTCTTGGATGGACACTTCGCTGGATTTATGCCAGATTTCAACTTTCCGCATCGGAACAGAAAGCCGAACGCGTTAAACAGGATGCTATAAAAGAAGCAGAAGCTCAGAAAAAAGAAATGCTGCTTCAAGCAAAAGAACAGATCCTTCAGGACCGTAACCAGCAGGAACGGGAGAACAGGGAACGCCGCACAGAACTGCAGCGTTATGAAAGCCGTGTAAGCAAAAAAGAAGAGCTTTTAGACCAGAGAGCTCTGGAATTTGAAAAAAGGGACAAGGAATTTGCAGCACAAGTAGATGAAATGCAGAAAAAGCAGGCTCATCTTTCACAAAAGGAAGAGCAGCTCCGTTCTGAACTCGAAAGAATTTCAGGACTTACTGCAGAAGAGGCAAAAACCCTCATCATCAAGAATCTTGAAAATGAAGCCCGTCATGACGCACAGGCTTTGCTCAACAAAATCGATCAGGAAGCACAGCTCAATGCTGAAAAAAAAGCACAGGAAATCCTTATTTCTGCTATTCAGCGTGTTGCAACAGAAACTACAAGCGAAATCACAGTTGCCACAGTTTCACTTCCTAGCGATGAAATGAAGGGACGAATCATCGGTCGTGAAGGCCGCAACATCCGTTCACTTGAAACACTTACAGGCGTAGACATCATAATTGATGATACTCCTGAAGCAGTAGTTATTTCGTGTTTTGACCCGGTACGCAAGGAAATCGCAAGAATTGCCCTTGAACGACTTATTATCGACGGACGTATTCATCCGGCAAGAATTGAAGAAATCGTACAGAAGGTTACACGCGAAATTCAGCAGAAAATCTACGAAGAAGGTGAAAAAGCCCTCTTTGAACTTGGACTTCACAACCTTGGACAGGATGCAATCAGGGCAATCGGACGCCTTTACTTCAGAACAAGCTACGGTCAGAATGTTCTTACACACTCTAAGGAAGTTGCAGAACTTGCAAGCCTTCTTGCCGCTGAAGTTGGAGCAAACAGAGACCTTGCAAAACGTGCAGCCCTCCTCCATGATATCGGTAAGGGTGCAGAAAGCGACAGTGATCAGAACCATGCAGAAGTTGGTGCAGAAATGGCACGCAAGATGGGAGAAGATCCACGCGTAGTAAATGCAATTGCAGCACACCATAACGACTGTGAAGCACAGACTATTGAAGCTGTAATCGTACAGATTGCAGACGCAATCAGTGCAGCACGCCCGGGTGCAAGACGTGAGACAGTAGACAACTACGTAAAACGCCTTGAAAACCTTGAAGAAGTTGCAAAGAAATTCAACGGTGTTGAACAGGCATACGCAATTCAGGCTGGTCGTGAACTGAGAATTCTTGTAAATAACGAGAAGATTCCGGATGCTGATGTTAAAGATCTTGCAAAACAGATTGCAAAACAGATCGAAACAGACCTTAAGTATCCTGGAAGAATCAAGATTACAATGATCAGGGAAACACGCATTATTGAATATGCAAGATAAGTAAATTTTATAAAGGGGCGGCTAAAATCCGCTCCTTTTTACTTTTAAAACGCCAGATTTTTTATAAACATTTCATTAAACTTTTCATCCATAGCAAGATCAAGGGAAACGCATTTTTCAACATATTCAAAGCACTTTTTTTCAAGCTGAGGATTTATAAGGATTTTTGAGGCACCGTTTAAGCTTGTATTTCCGCACTTTTTAATTTCAGAAAAAAATGAAGAAGGAAAAAGAGATAATCTTTCAGCTTCTGTTTCATTCAATTTTGAACCAAATGCTCCTGAAAGATACAAAACTCCATTCTTTATGCCGCTGTGAGCAGAAAGAAGCTCAAGACCTGTTTTAACGGCACTTTTTGCAAGCTGAATATTTCTTACATCTTTTTGAGAAATATAAAGATGCGGATAAACATATTTTTTATCTTCACCGTTTTCAAAAGCACCGTCTTTTAACAAACTACCTTCTTCTAAAAAGTGAGAAATTTCAGAAATCACACCTGTTGCGCAGAAACCTTTGGGCTCTTTATCCCCAATAATTTTTCCATGCTGATAAACGGCTCCTTCAACAGCAGGAAGACCACATTCTATGCCAAAGCCTTCAAAACAAGGACCGGCCGCCGCAGAAGTGCACAAAATCGATTTTTTAAGTGCATCATAAACCGCAATTTCACAGTTTGTTCCGATATCGCACAGGAAAGCATTATTTTTTAAGCTGAAAAAATCCAAATCAACAAACGAAGAAACAATATCGCCGCCTACAAAAGGAGTTGCCGGTGGAACAAAAAAAACGTCCCGCGACTCCTCTGTAGTTTTATAAACAAGACCTTCAGGCACAAAAAAAGGAAACGCACTTAACGAAGAAACGCTAACGTTCTGCAGCAGAGAAAGCATGCAGGTATTTGCGCTGATTACAACCCGCTTAATTAATCCGAAGTTTTTTTCAGATTGAACTATAATTTCGTTCAGCTGATTCTCAATGATTTTATGAAGGATTTTAAGACCATTTTCTTTTATCGAAAAACTTATCCTGCTTACAACATCCATTCCAAATTCACTCTGCTGATTAAGCTGCTTTACGGATGCAATTTTTTTCTTTGAATTAAGATCAAAAATATCTGCTTCAACAGTTGTAGTCCCGATATCAAAAGCAATCCCCTTTTCTGAATCTTTAAATGGTAAAAGATCTTCAGTCTCTAAAGTGAAATTAACTTTTTTTTCAAGAAACTTTGCAGCACCTTCTTCTAAACAAAGGCCGCAATGAACACAACGGGAACAAACCATTCTATAATGCTAAATTAAAATCTTGAGAAAGTCAAAAACTTACTATAAAATATATGTTAATGCGGAAGTTAAAAATAGTATCTAACGCCCTGCTTTCACTTTTATTTCTGGGCACAATAATTTCCTGTGTATCAACCTCAGGGAAAAAACATGAATCTCAAATCACACTTACATTTGCCGGCGATATTATGGCTCACGGTCCGAATGTAAAAGGAAGATTTTCGGAAATCTATGAAGACATCAAACCGATTCTTGATGAAAGTGATTTAAATTTTGCGAATTTTGAAACTCCTGTAACAGAATCAAAGCCCTATTCAGGATACCCTTTTTTCAACGCAAAAAATGAATATGCTCAGGCAGCAATAGATGCGGGATTTAATGTCTTCAGTCTTGCAAATAATCACTCAAATGACCAGATGGCAGAAGGTCTTAATTCAACGCGTGATTTCTTCGCATCAAAAAAAAATATTTATTCTGCAGGAATTAAAAATAAAAACAACGATCCGCTGACTTATTCACTTATTGAAAAAGACGGCTGGAAAATTCTTTTTGTTGCAGTAACAGAACTTGTAAATCATGGAGAGTCAACATCACTGATGGACTACTATCCGTGGAGCAGAAAAAGCTGGACTAAATTAAAAGAAGATCTTACTTCGCTCAAAGATTCTGTTGAGCACGATATGTTTATAGTAAGCTTTCACAACGCAGAAGAAGAATATGTTCTTTCTGTAGAAAAATCTCACCTTAAACTCTACGACGAAATAATCGAACTTGGAGCAGATGTACTTTGGATCAATCACGCACATGTTCCGAAAACCTGGAAAGTTCTGTATGATGAGAACAATATTCCACGCAAAATAATTTTTTACGGAATGGGAAATACAATAAGTGCACAAAGAACAAAGCCTTCCTGGGACATGCCTGATTCACCAAGGGATTATACAGGAGACGGATTTCTTGCAACTGTAAAATTTGAAAAACAAAAGGACGGAATCAGAATCAAACAGCTGAAACCTTACGAGATAACGACGTATATTACAAAAGACAAATTTTATTTCATCAGATTGATGAATGATGAAACTATACAAAAACTCAGAGATTCAAAAGAAACAAAATGGGCTGACTATCTGAGTGAAAGAAAAAAAATTGTTGACAAAATTAAAGGAATAGAAATATGGCAATAGATTACAAAAAATTACCAGTATATGAACAGAAAGATGTAATTCTAAAAGCACTGAGCGAAAATCAGGTTATTGTAGTTCAAAGTCCAACAGGCTCAGGAAAAACAACACAGCTCCCGGTTATTCTTCACGAAGCAGGATACAGCGAAAAAGGAGTAATTGCAGTTACACAGCCTAGAAGAATCGCAGCATTAAGCGTAAGTGAATTCATCTCAAAGCAGCTTAAAACTAAATATCCAGGTCTTGTCGGCTACAAGATGCGTTTTGAAGACAAGACAGATTACACAACAAAAATCAAAATCATGACTGACGGAATTCTGCTACAGGAAATGAAGCTTGATCCTTACATGAGCAAATATTCTGTAATCATGGTTGATGAAGCTCACGAGCGAAGTTTAAATATTGATTTTGTACTCGGTCTTTTAAAACGTGTTCTTACAGTCAGAAAAGATTTTAAAGTGATTGTAAGTTCGGCAACAATGAATGCAGAAAGCTTCAGTGCATACTTTGGCGGCTGCCCTATCGTAAATATTGAAACACAGACTTTCCCTGTAACGATGATTTATGATCCTCCTGCAATTGCAGCAACAACTACAACAGAAACAGGCTGTGAAGCTCTTCTTGAAAAAATTGAAACTACAGTTGACCGCGTTCTTGATAATAAAGAAAACGGAGATATTCTTATATTTCTTCCGGGCGAAAAAATCATCAAGGACTGTATGCAGCGACTTTACAACGCTCCGTTCAAAAATAAAATTCACATTGTTCCTTTATACGGCCGACTACCGAAAGAAGAACAGGAAAAAGTTTTTGACAGTGCACCGTTTGGGAAAAAGAAAGTTGTAATAAGTACGAACATTGCAGAAACATCAGTTACAATCAACGGAATTACAACAGTCATCGACTCTGGTCTTGCAAAACTGAATTTCTATAGTCCGCGTACATTTACTTCAAGCCTCAATGAAACTCCGGTTTCAAGAGCAAGCTGCAATCAGCGTCGTGGGCGAGCAGGACGAGTTTGCGAAGGTACATGTTACCGTCTTTTTTCTCGCAAGGATTTTGACACAAGACAGGAATACACAACTGAAGAAATTTACAGAACAGATTTAAGTGAAGTTGTTTTAAGAATGGCGGAACTTGGAATCACAGATTTTGAAAGTTTTGATTTTATTTCACCACCGCAGCACGAAGGACTTGTAGGAGCAGTAAACACACTGAACATGATTGGTGCACTTGAAAAAGACGGCTCACTCAGTTCAATCGGAAAGATGATGGTTGAATTCCCGCTTGAACCGCGAATCTCAAGAATTATTGTTGAAAGCATAATGCGTTATCCTGATGTACTTGAAGAAGTTATTATTGCAGCATCTTATTTGAGCACACAGTCGCCATTTGTTCTTCCAGTCGGGGAAGAAATGGATGCACGTGCAGCTCATCATGCATTCCGCGATATTCAGGGAGACTTTGTTTCTTACGTAAAGCTCTTCAGAACATACATGAGCATGAAAGATAAAGCTCAGTTCTGCAAAAACAATTATCTTGATGAAAAAGTAATGGCTGAAATTTTAAACATAAAAGAACAGCTTGAAGAAATCGTCGGAAACAGAATGCAGCTTCCAATAACAGGCGGCGGCAGCATGGACAACTATCTCTGCTGTATTTCAAGCGGAATGATTCAATTTGTCTGCATCCGCGACGGACGTGAAAATTACAGAAGCCTTACACAGGACAGAATTTCAATTCACCCTGGATCTAACATGTTTAAAGTAAATCCGCTTTACATTGTTGCAGGTGAAATCGTAAGAACATCCAGAATGTTTGCAATGAGCGTTTCTCCGCTTACCAAAGCAATTCTTTCCAAAATAGATCCAAACCTTGAACGTCAGCTTTCTACAGTAAGAAGTGACAAAGGGAAAAGCCTTACAGGAAATCTTGAATACAGAGGAACAACTTTCAGCGAAGATAACAAAAAAGTTGGAAAAGACGATTCAAAAAAGAAAAAGAAAGGTAAAGATGATAAAGAGCAGGAAGGAGATTCTATCTGTATCGGTGGAACAACATTCTTTATCAGCAAAATTAAAGGTAAAAAAACAGTTCAGCTTCCATGGCATGAATTTAAAACTGCAATCATGGCAGAAAAAAATGAAAATCTTCTTGCACAGATTGCGGGGCTTCGCGGAACCATTACATACAAAAAAGGATACAAACTCTTTGACGGAGAAAAGATGGAAATCATCATGAAATCATCAAAGCTTTTGAATCTTGATCCGCTTGAAGAAAACAAATGGCCTAGAAAGATGAACATAAATATTTTTGAAGGCGACACGAACGTAACCGGTCTTACAAGATGCCTCGACTGCATAATGCGCGTTACAGAAGCAAAACGTTCTTCAAAAGAATATGGATTTGTATGTCTTTTTACAGACGGAAACGGAACATACTGGTTTAAGGTTTCAAGAGGATTTGCAACTGCACTCAACGAAAGCCTTGCATCACTTGAAAAACTCATAGATGATGCGAATACACTGAATCTGAATGAAGCCCAGAAAGAACAGATAAATATTATGTACAGACAGTTAAACAGTATGTACGAATAATGCTTAAAAACTGATTATAAAATTATTGAGCACCGGTTACCGCATCAACTGCAGGGGCCGGTGTTTCTTTTTCTGCAACACGTGAAACAGAATAACCTGCGGCTTCAAGAATTTTTTTAGCTTTATTTGCATTAGCATTTCTCTTTTTTGGATTTATGCGCTTTTTATTTTTTTCAGACTCTTCTTCAGTTTCATCCTCAAGAGCATCCTGAGCAATCTTATTAACTTTATCAGAAAGACTTGAATAATGTCCCTTTGCCCAGATATCAAGTCCTGTACCCTGAGTTGCAACATCCGCGTGATCAAGATAAACCTCACAGATTTCACAGTAGCTGCTTCTTCCGTATTTTGCAAATTCTTTTCCAAGTGCATAGCGCAAAGATTTCTGAGCATCTTTTTCCATTGTAGATTTAGCAAGCTCGATTATTTCTTTTGTACCTGCATTATCATATTCCAAAAGAGCAGCGGCAACTTTTGCTTTTACGCCATCACCTGTTTTCTTATCTGTAATGAGGCTTACAAGATATTCATTTCCTTCTGAAGTATTGAATTTTGCAATAGTCTTGTAACACTTTTCTTTAACAACTTTTTCTTCACTTTTATCCTTACAGCGGTAAATCAAATATGGAACAGCATCCTTCATTTCTTTTTCTTCAACACAATTGATTGCCTCAAGACGCACCTTATACTGATTATCTCTCAAAGCCTGAATTATCAGTTTTTTAGATTGTTCTGTATCAAAATGAGAAAGTCCCTTAAGAATATAACCGCGGAAATTTGAATCATTTGTTTCAAAAAGTTTAAGAAGAATTTCTTCACTTTCAGGCTTTTCCATTGCACCAATTGCTTCAGCGGCATACATTCGGACAAAGGTATTTTCATCTTCATTCTGTGCAATTTCCGCAAGCTTATCCCATGTTTCAACAGCTTTAATTCTTCCAAGAACACGCATCAAAGACTGTCTCTGACTTACAGAAAGATCATCACGATCAAGATATTCTGCAAGGAACTGTGCTTCATCACTTCCGCCGAGTTCTCCCAAAGCAGAAAGTGCACCGTTAAAATATCCGTCTTCTTCTTTATCTACAAGATCAACAAGGCCGGGAACTGCTTCAACAACTTTTGTATCTGCAGCATACTTAAAACATGCATCAACCAGATCTGTGCGGTGATCATAAGGATCATTTATAACTTCACAAACATAATCTTTAAGACACGGATCCTTGAGCTTCGTAAAATATCCAAAAATCTTAATTCTGATATTCATATCTTTCGTTTCATAAAAAAGATCATAAATTTCATCTACGAAACGAGTGTCTTCATTTTTTGTAAGTTCATCAAGGAGCTCTGAGATCTGACCCTCAAGCCCATACTTAAATGTATCAGAACATTCTTCTTTATAATTTTCAGATTTATCTTCATAGGTTTTATCAGAAGATTTCTGAGAAGGACGAACTTTTGAAGGAACGATTTTTTCTTTTGTATATTTATAAACAGAATCTTTATTGTCTTTTTTTTCAGAATCCGATGGATCCGCGAATAAAGCAGAAGACAATAAGACTAAAGCTGAAAATGTCAAAATCAATTTCTTCATATTAAATCCTTAAAAAATATTCTCAATATCATTTAAAATAATTATCGGCATAAATGTTACAGTTCATTTGAATGAAAATTCTGGAGAAATTCTTTTCTATATTCTTCAAACCTGTTTTCCGAAATTGCAAGCCTGATTTCTTTCATCATATTGTGAAGGAAATAAAGATTGTGATAAGTTGCAAGCATACTTGAAAGAATTTCCTGTTCACGGAAAATATGGCGCAAATATGCACGAGAATACGTTCTGCAGACTTTACAGTTACAGGTATTGTCTATTGGCGAAAAATCACGTTCAAAACGTTTCTGTTTGATTGAAAGCATTCCTTTTTTATTAAAATAAAGTCCATGCCGCGCAACTCTTGTAGGTGCAACACAGTCAAACATATCGATTCCGTTTGAAACAGCTTCAAGAATATATTCAGGAGTTCCGATTCCCATTACATAGCGTGGTTTATCTTCCGGAAGAAACTGAACTGTATACTGAAGCTTTTCCGCAAAAATTTCAGCAGGTTCCCCTACACTCAAACCGCCGATTGCAAGACCCGGAGTTTCAAGGGATGAAACAAATTCTGCACTCTGTTTTCTTAAATCATCAAAAAAATTCCCCTGAACAATTGGGAAGAGAATTCCTTTATAACCTTTTTCCCGCTGAACATTCCATTCTTTGATTGCCCTTACAGCCCACTCACTTGAAAGACGCAATGCAGTCACAGCTTCTTTTTTTTCAACACCATATCCTGAACAGACATCAAGCTGCATCTGAATATCACTGTTTAATTTCACCTGAGTCTGCACAACATTTTCCGGAGTAAAAAAATGCTTACTGCCGTCGATGTCACTTCTAAATTCAACACCTTCTTCTTTAATCTTCCTGAGCTTTGAAAGAGACCAGACCTGAAATCCGCCGGAATCAGTTAAAAAGTTTCTGTTCCATTTTGTAAATCCGTGAAGACCGCCACCTTCATCAACAATATCAGCACCCGGACGAAGATACATGTGATACGTATTTGCAAGAATAATCTCAAATCCGATTTCTTCAAGATCATCCTTTGTAAGAGCTTTAACTGTACCTTTTGTTCCAACGGGCATAAACACAGGAGTCTGAACATCACCATGCGGCAAATGAAGAACTCCATTTCTTGCTTTTGATTTTTCATCCTTATGATTTATGTCAAAAATTTTTTCTATCATATTATTCCTGCAATATTTTTTTCATATTATAAACTAAGTTCGTGCATAATGTAACAAGACACCGCTTAAAAATATAAAAAGTACAACCGGCGACCATGCACCAAGAAGCGGCGGAAGAGCACCAAATTTTGCCATAAGCATTGTAAGCATCTGGGTGATATAAAAAAGAACAACTGAAGATGCACAGCTGGCAAGACTCACAAGCAGGATATTCTTTTTTGTTTTTCCGCTTAAACCTACAGCAAGAAAAACAACAATGCAGACAACAAACGGAAACGAATACTTTTTATAGTAGACCGATTTTGCTTCTGCAGAAGGGAGCCCCGCTTTTTCAAGATGCTCAATATATTCACGAGCTTCTTTTGCAGTTACTTCTTCAACTGAAATAACATTATTTCTGAAGGTCTCAGGAGGCTCAACAAGACGCAGTGAAAGATCTGCTTCAAAAGGAACAGGAAGGACTTCATCATTTTTTACTTTATATTCAAAAGGAGATGAAAGCATCCAGTGATCATTCTGCCAGGATGCGGAATCAGCGTAAACAAGAGACTGGAAATTTTTATTTTTATCACGGAACATAACATACAGAGAATAAAGGCGTCTCACGTTGTCATCGTAAAAATCAGCCTTGTAAATTATATTTCCCTCTTCTGCCATAATTACGATTTTATCGCTGTTTTTTGCATTCGAAATATTCATGTATGCTTTTTGCATTGAAACTTTTTTTGAATAAGTTGGAACTACAACCTTATCTTCAAAAAGAAACATTCCAAAAGACATCAGAATGGAAACAATAAAAAGCGGGAATGAAAATCTTAAAAGTGATATTCCTGACGCAAATATTGCAAGAAGTTCATTTCTTGAATACAGGCTGCTGAGTGTATACGACACAGCAAAAAGAACAGCAACAGGAACCGAATACCAGACTGCTTTCGGAACATAATACAGAGAAATTTTCAAAATAACTTTTGCAGGTGCATTACGCGAAATGTACCCCCAGATATTCAAAAGTAAATCTGTGAGACAAAGAACAAGTACAAAGAAAAGCATTGAAGCTAAAAAGACAAGAAAAAATTTTTTAAGCAGATAGAATACAAGTTTCATTTTCTTCTTAACCTCAGATAAAGAAGAATACCGGTTGCTCCTAAAACAAAATTTGGAGTCCACATCATCCAGAATCCGTTGTATCCGCTCCTGATTCCGAACATCTGACCTAAAATAGAAGCGGCCCAGTACAATACTGAAATTAAAATTCCAAAAATCAATCCGAGAGTAAGTCCGTCTTTTCTACCAAAAATTAAAGCCAGAGGTAAAGCAAGAAGAGCAAAAAAGATTGACCCGAACGGCATTGAAAATTTTCTGTTATATTCAAGAATGTAAGAATTAAGTTTTCTTTTTTCAATATTCGGATCTTTCTTTCGTTTTTTTATTTCTTTTCCAAGATCCCAGGATGTCATTTCTCTTGGTTCAATCTCGTATTTTTTTTCCATGATTGATTCTTCAAAAACATTTAAACTCATGCTGTCACTTTCAAGAACATCGTAAGTTAATTTATTGCTATTTTCAAAACTAAGAACGAGCGGCTTGTTCATTGTAAGCTTCATAAGAACACCATCATCTTTAGATTTTTTTACACCACTCTCTTTTGAAATAATTACACGCTGCTTATTTTTTTCTTTCGTATCAAAAATTACAAGATCACTGACTTTATTTTTTTTAACATCACCGAGGATTAAAGTTGCATCATTAAGTCTTTTAATAGATTTTGATTCAAGTTCGATTGCAGGATTACTTGCGATGATTTCATTTCTCATTTTGTTAAATTTTAAATTTCCAAGAGGAAGAAAATAATCGTTCATTATAAAGCTGAAAAGAGCAATTGCAGCTCCCGCAGAAAGTACGATTGCAAGAATAAGAGAATAACGCTGTCCGCTTGCCCTGAAAATCAAAAATTCATTATCCGTAACAAGACGACCAAGACACATTAAAAAACCTACAAGAGTTGCAAACGGTGCAGACTGAGCAATTACAGCAGGAAGACTGTACCAGATTAAAAGAAGTACACTGCCTAATGGAACTCTTTTTTTTAAAACTGTTTCCGCAAGAAGAAGAATCTGATTAACAAAAAAAACAACAAAGAAAAAAGCAAAGCAGACAAGAAAATAAAGAAAAAGTTCTCTAAAAAAATATTTTATCAAAATGTGATTTCCGACATTTTTCAGATTGTAAATCTGTCTGGCTGCAAAAGAAACTATTTTTTTACAGGATATTTTTTTCCCGATCCAGAAAATCAGAATGTAAAAATTTTTTCTGTACTGATAGTTTTTTACAGGCTTATATATTTTCCTTTTAAAATATAAAATTGCAAAAACATACTGTCTGTAAAACGCAACCCGCAGAGTATCAATTCTGTCAAATAAATCAGAAAGATTAAAACTCATCTGCTAACTTATTTTGTACCTGTACTACCGTAACCACCGGCACCACGTTCTGTATCACTAAGTTTATCAACAACTTTAAAATCACCAAGAGTGACAGGAGCCACAATAATCTGAGCAATTCTGTCTCCGTTGCTTACTGTAAAATCTTCATCTCCAAGATTTATAAGCAAAGCCATAAGTTCCCCGCGGTAATCGCTGTCAATTGTTCCGGGAGTATTAAGAACAGTAATTCCATTTTTAAGAGCAAGACCGCTTCTTGGTCTAAGCTGAATTTCGTATCCTTCAGGGATTTCAAAAAACAAACCTGTTGGAATAAGTTTTCTTTCACCTTTTTTAATTACAACAGGAGAATCAACACAGGCACAAACATCAGCACCTGCAGCACCCGCAGTTTTGTAACATGGAATCGAAACACCTTCTTTTGCAACAACTTTAATTTCAATTTTATTCATTTTATTATTTCCTTAAATTTTTCTTTATTTCTTTTCTTGCATTCATAGAAATTTTTGATCCGTATAAAACCAAATTCATTCTGTCAAACGAAAGAAGATTTTTTACAAATTCGATTATATCATTTTTATTTATAGAACGTAAGGAGCTGATAAATTCCTGAGTATCCATCAGTTCAAATCCCATCGAATAAAAATTCCAGAGACGACGCATTAAGAAAGCAGAATTGATTTCATTCATTATTTCAGTCCCGGAAATACGTTCAACAGCAATATCAATTTCATCCTGAGAGATTTCTTTTTCAACAAGATTTTTTAATTCCCTCAAAAGACTTCTGCATGATTCAACAGAATTCTTTTTTTCACAGACAAGATAAGCAGCCCACAATCCAGCATTTTCATAAGTCGTAAAAAAACTGCCGACAGAATAACAAAGCCCAAGATGTTCCCTAAGCTCAAGAAAAAGTCTGGAACTCATGCTGTCACCGGTAACTGCATCAAAAACCATAAGACAAAGATAATCTTTATAAGACAAAGGCTTCTCCAGCGGGAAAACTGCAAAAATCTGTTCCTGACCAAATTTTGCCTTTACAACAGAATGCCCGCTCTGCCAGTTAACTGCTTGAGGGAAATGACTGTTCTTAAAAAACTGAACCGAAGGCTTTTTTACAGGAAGTTTTTCAAGCTGATTTACAAGAACATCCTTTTGAAAATTACCTGCAACAATTACAACAAGCTCGCCGTTTACAAAATATTTTTCATACCATGCTTTCATCTGCTCTCTTGTAATCGATTCAACATCTTCTACAGTTCCAGTGATTGTCCGTGAAATATCCTGCTTAGGCCAAATGCGGCGAGCAATCTCATCCATTGAAGAATCATCAGGGTCATCTTCCACAGAATAAATTTCATTTTCAACAACACCCTTTTCTTTTTCAAATTCTTCTTCAGGAAAATTACAGTTGCAGGAAAGATCGCAGATAGTTTCAAGAGCAATAGAAAAGTTTTCTTTTTTTTCTACAGGAACAGAACAGCAGATACTTATATTTTCCCGCTCAGTCCAGGCATTTGTAATTCCACCCATTCTGTCAAATATTCTTGAGATTTCAATATTTGATTTTTTTTCAGTTCCTTTAAAAAGCATATGCTCTGTAAAATGGCTGATTCCATATTCACCTTTTTTTTCAAAGCGGCTTCCGACTGAAAAATAAAAACCAATTGTCGCAACTTTTGAATTTTCAACACTCTGCGTAATCAGTGTAACATTATTTTTTAAAACAGATTTTTCTATACTCATCGATTGAATTATAGCAGATTTAATTTTTTTATGCACAACAAAGAGTCAAATTGATTTTTATGATGAATTATAATAAATTAAGATTTATGGAAACAGAAAATACTGGCACAAGAATTACATGGGTTGATACAGCACGAGGAATTGGAATTTTCCTCGTAATACTTGCACATGTTCCTGTAAAAGATTTCTATGGATTCTCAATTGTAAGATGGATTTATATATTCCACATGCCGCTGTTTTTTTTCCTTGCAGGACTTACACATAAAAAAGCTGAACTCAATGTTACGGCAAAAAAATCTTTCAGACAGCTTGTAATTCCATATATTGTACTTTATGTAATAACATGCATTTTCTGGATTCTAAAATCATACTTTGTTCACCCTGAAAAATTTCAAACTGCAGCACAGGTTTTAAAAATAATCAGGGAAGATTTTCTTGGAATGATTTTTGTTACCGGTCTCAACACTCGATACAGCGTTCATGAAAATCCGGTACTCTGGTTTTTAATCTGTCTTTTCTGGTGCAAAATAATCCATTCAATTTTTTACAGAAAAAATAATGAAGACAACATAAAAGCAAATATCTGCGTAACAGCATTTTTTTTAACTATTGCATTTGTAATCAGAAAATTAAATATTCCGTCGTTCACAAAAATTCTCGTTGATGATGACGTTTCAAAAGTTGCAGATAATTTCATTCCGCTTTCAATCGGTTCCATAACTCTTGCATATCCGTTTTTTTACACGGGAACTTTATTAAAAGAAAAAATTTTTAAAAATGATACTGAAGAAAAAAAATCTTCAATTGCAATAAAAACATTTTTATTTTTTACGCTAACTACATTGTTATATTGCATAAACACAGATAACATAAACATAAACCACAACCGCTACGGCTGTGACCTTCTTCTTTTTCTCCTTGGCGGATTCTGCGGAATACTGTTCATGAAAAACCTATCTCATCTCCTTAATGCAATAAACAGACCAGTCGGATTTTTCGGAGCCAATTCACTTTCAGTACTTGCATTTCACGGCATCACAGCATACATCGTTCATAAATATTCACACAGTCTTCACATAAACTTAGGCAGCATATTTATTGATGATTCATTCAGTATTTTAACTGGAATTATCTTTTCTCTCTGCTCACTTTTACTTTGCGCAATTCCAGCATACCTTATAAAAAGATTCTGCCCCTGGATGATCGGCCAGAGGAAGAAGTAAATTATGATTTTTTTTATCTCCTATAACCGCAAGAACACCACATATCATTTTCAGGATTTCCAGCCCCACATTTCGGACAAACCCAGTCAACACACTCTAATTCATCATTTGTTTCCTTTGACAAATCTCTTCCACAAAATCTACAAACTATTGCCTCTGCTTTAATTGTTTCTGCACAAAACGGGCATTTCTTTAAAATACCTTCTGCTAATAAATTATTTTCAATTTCGTCTTTTTTTTCACCTAAAATAAATAAAATTCGATGTTCAACCGTATGAACTTTTATATCCACGTAAACTGGCAGCAGAAAAAGCAAACAGTGCTGATTATAAACAGGCTCTTCTGCATATAAAAGAACAGATTGATTTAATTCTGGACGGACAGATTAATAAAAAATAATTAGAATCAAAATCCCCCCCCACCACAAAAAAAAAGGTCAGTTCTGCATTACACAAAACTGACCTCAATTATTTACTTTGCAAACTCAGCTGATTTTATTTTTCCTGAGCTTCAACGGCATCAATGTAAGAAAGATTGAGACGTCCCATCTTGTCAACTTCAAGAAGCTTAACCGGAACAACCTGACCTTCCTTAAGTACATCAGTTACTTTTTCTACGCGGGCTCTTGATAGCTTTGAAATGTGACAAAGTCCTTCTTTTCCCGGAAGAATTTCGATGAATGCACCAAAGTCCATGATGCGCTTAACTGTTCCCTGGTAAATTGTACCTGGCTCTGGATCTTCACAGATTCCCTTGATTGCAGCTTTTGCAGCATCAGTTGCAGTTCCTGTTTTTCCGTAGATTGTAACAGTACCGTCATCTTCTGTGTTGATTGTAACATTATACTGTGAACAGAGAGCCTTTACATTCTTTCCACCTGGTCCGATGAGTGCACCGATCTTATCAACTGCAATCTTCATTGTGTCGATTTTTGGAGCATTTGGGCTCAATGGCTGTGGCTTGTTAATGCACTTTTCCATGATGTCAAGAATGTGATTACGGCCGCGCTTTGCCTGTTCAAGAGCCTTACGCATAATATCCATAGAAACACCGGCAATCTTAATATCCATCTGGAAGCCTGTAATACCATCACGAGTACCTGCTACCTTAAAGTCCATGTCACCAAGATGATCTTCTTCACCAAG
Organism: Treponema sp.; assembly: GCA_024687165.1. GTDB lineage: Bacteria > Spirochaetota > Spirochaetia > Treponematales > Treponemataceae > Treponema_D. The sequence continues at coordinate 49,692 of JAILEY010000067.1, read as the reverse complement.
GATATCAGAAAGGATTGCATACTTAGAATAATTTTCATCGCTTGTGATAAGTCCCATTGCAATACCGGCAACCATCTTCTTCATTGGAACACCAGCTGCAAGAAGTGAAAGACATCCGCCACAAGTAGAAGCCTGTGATGATGAACCGTTTGATTCCATGATTTCAGAAACAACACGAATTGTATAAGGGAATTCTGATTTTGAAGGAATCATTGGAGCAAGTGAACGGCGTGCAAGATTTCCGTGACCAATTTCGCGGCGTCCTGTTGTAAGTTTTCCAACTTCACCAACTGAATATGGAGGGAAGTTATAATGAAGGATAAAGTTTTCGCTTCTGTCGCCTTCAATATCATCATAAACCTGTTCATCATTTACTGTACCGAGTGTACAAACTGCAAGTGACTGTGTTTCACCGCGAGTAAACAATGCAGATCCGTGTGGGCGTGGAAGAACGTTGATTTCACATGTGATTGGACGAATATCTTCTGTTCCGCGGCCGTCAATACGAAGACCTTTTTCAAGAATTGAAGAACGAAGAAGATCGTACTGAATATCATCGAACAATGCATTGAAGAGTTTTTTCTGAGTTTCATCTTCAAGCTGTTCTGCATATTTTTCTGCAACCTGCTTTTTTACTTCTTTAACTGCTTCACCGCGAGCCATCTTTCCTTTCTTGAAACATGCTTCCTGCATAAGAGGAAGTGCTTCTGCTTTAATTGCATCTGCGTTTTCAAGTGTAACTGTTGATGGTGAAAGAGGAAGCTTTTCTTTTCCACAGAGCTTTACAAGTTCTTCCTGAAGAAGACACATATCTGTGATGAAGCCCTGTGCCTTTTCCAAAGCACCAAGCATTACTTCTTCGCTAACTTCATTTGCTCCACCTTCAACCATTGTAAATCCGTCTTTTGTACCGGCAACAACGATTTCAAGCTGAACTTTTTCCATCTGTTCATAAGTTGGATTAAGAATGTATTCACCGTTAAGGAATCCAACGCGAACAGCAGCAACTGGTCCGTGGAATGGAATGTCTGAAATAGAAACTGCAGCTGATGCAGCAAGAACTGCAAGAATGTCCGGAGTATTTACACCGTCAATAGAAACACAAGTTGGAACGATCTGAATTTCGCGACCAAATGCTGTTTCAAAAAGAGGACGCATAGGGCGGTCAATAAGACGGCTAACGAGGATTTCCTTATCCTTTGGACGACCTTCTCTCTTTACAAAGCCACCAGGAATCTTTCCTGCAGCATAGAATTTTTCATTGTATTCAACTGTAACTGGAACAAAATCCAATCCTTCTTTTGCCTCTGAAGAAGCACATACTGTAGCAATAACAGCTGTTCCACCAATCTGAGCATAAACACAGCCGTTTGCCTGTTTACCAATTTTACCAGTTTCAAGAATAAGTTCCTGATCACCGATTTTACGAGTTAATCTCTGTACCATAAATATTTCCTTAGTTCTTTTTCTTCTTTCGCAAAACTGAATAATTTCAGATTCTGCAGGGAAACCCGTTTGAACAGCCGGATCCACCTTTACAAAAAAAATGGCAGCCTGAGTTCTTCAAAAGAATTCAAAACTGCCATCTTATCAAACTTACTTGCGGATTCCGAGTTCTTTAATAAGTGCGCGGTATCCTTCAAGGTCTGTACGCTGAATGTACTTCAACATCTTGCGGCGTGCACCAACTACTTTGAGAAGGCCACGTGATGCGCCAGTGTCTTTTGGGAATGCTTTGCAGTGAGCTGTAAGTTCCTTGATGCGTTCTGTCATCAATGCAACCTGAACTCTTGCGCTTCCTGTGTCATTTGCGTTTGCTCCAAACTTTGATACGATAGATGAAGCTGTTTCTTTTGAGAGTGCCATAATACTACTCCTGTTTATTTTTTATTCACCTAAAATCAGAACCGAGAAAGAAGGTGGCGCCTTCATTTCCAAGCACGATCATTGCCAGTGAATGTTCGCATATTTTACTATAAAAAAGCTGCGGATGCAAGACTGTTAGCATAATTGATCGTCGGCAGGAAAACAGATATTTTATTTTTCTCAACCTGTAAGTCAGTATGCAAAATTGTGTCATCAGCAAAACGGGCAGCAATTTTATAAATTCCGTCTTTTGGAAGAATAATTTCGCTTTTAGCATCCGTTTCAAAAATGCTCATTTCTTTACCGGTGCTTTTTTCTTTCCAGTGGCAGTTTTCAAAATTAAGACTGTAGAATCTGCCTAGCATTTCCTTAAGACCTGAAAAAAGTCCATTCTGAATTTTTTCCTTGATGCGGCTTGAGCTTACCTTAATGCCATCAATAGAAACAAAATCAAATTCCTTTATTTCAAAATCAAATTCACAGGAAAGTTTTTTAATTTCTTCCATCGAACAGCTGCCTTTTGAACCGCACTTAAAATCTTTTCCTTCTGCAAGAAATTTTAAGCCGCACTGATTTTTAAGAATCTCAAAAAATTTCCTGCCGCTGCATGAAGCAAATTTTTCGTCAAAATCGATTACAATTGCAAACCGTGCACCAAGTTCCTTAAAATAAGAAAGACGATCTTTTAAATGAAAAATCTCTTTTGAATTCTTTTTGATTGAAGAAGAAAATGTTACGACACCGCTAATAAAATCTTTTTTTTCAACAGTTGATTTAATAAGCTCAGCGTGTCCGATATGAACGGCCTCAAAAGAACCGACAGTCAGCGCTGTTCCTTTTTTCATGTACTGAACCGGGAAATCACCATTTAAAATTTCATCCCAGGTAAAAACTTCGAATTTATTTTTTTCAGGATGAACTACAAAACTATAATTCAATCTGTTATCTTCATTGAGTTTTATCATTCCTGCAAAACTTCTGTCTTCATAAAAAACTGCAATTTCACGGCTGTCTGCACTGTGCTCTGTTGAAATACGGTTGAACATTCTTGATGATAAAGGGCGTCCGTTAAGATAACTTTTTTCACTTTCTTTTTTAAGAATATCGATTTCAAATCCACAGACTGAAGCAAGCTCCGGCGAAATAACCATAAAATGATTTTTTATGTCGCGGATTTTTTCTTCACAATCTTTTTCATTTCCGCGCTCAAGATTCTTTAATCCTTCATTGCGCTTTTTTGTTTTTTCACAAAGGGCATTTTCAATTGTAAACTCTTCAAGCTCTCTGTAGCATGCAGCATCTTCAAGCTTAAAAGGACCGACCTGTGTTCTTCTAAGTGCACTCAGATGAGCACAAGTTCCAAGCTTCTGCGCAATGTCTCTTGCAAGGGCACGGATGTAAGTTCCTTTAGAACAGGTAATTTCAAGAATTGCGTACGAACACGGATCTTCCTGTGAAGGAGCTTTATAATCTAAAAGTTTATTTGAATAAACAAAAATCTGTCTTGGCTCAAGATGGACTTCTTTTCCCGCACGGATTAAATCACTGGCACGCTTACCGTCAACGTGAAGTGCAGAAAAAGCAGGCGGAAGCTGAAGCAAGGCACCTGTAAACTGCGGAAGGATTTTTTCAATTTCTTCTTTTGAAGGAGCGCTTCCCTCACAAACAATCTGACCTGTTGGATCCAGTGTGTCTGTCTCTTTTCCAAAACAGACAACGGCTTTATATGTTTTTGTAAATCCCGTGATATGCGGAACGATGTGAGTTAAAGAGCCGCTCAAAACAACAAGAAGGCCGTCCGCGAAACTGTCTAAAGTTCCTGTATGACCAACCTTTCCTGTATTGAGCGCATTTTTTATTGACCAGAGTGAAGAAAAGCTTGTGATTCCTGCTTTTTTTGCAAGAAGCATTATTCCGGCAGGAGCCACTCTCTGTTCAGTTTTCTGTTTCTTCATTTTCTGTATTTTTTACTGAACTTCCATTTGCTGCAGCTTCATCGTCAGAAACGATTTTGTTCAATTTCTGAACCATTTCAAATCCTTCTTTCATACTGAAGTCTGCAATAAATGTCAGTTTCGGAAACCTGTATATAGAAACTTTTTTTGCAATGGAAGACTGAATGAATCCAGCCGCACTCTGCAATCCCTGAACTCCGCGTTCAACAGAAGCATCATCCATAAAAGAAGAAACATACACTTTTGCATATGCTAAATCTTTTGCAACTTCAACTCTGTTGATCGTAAGGAATTCATTGACACGAGGATCCTTAACTTCATGTTTCATGAGCATTGATGCAATTTCTTCACGAAGCTGGTTTCCCAGACGTTCCATTCTGTACTGACCCATTGCTTATTCCTCTACAACTTCGCCAGATTTTTTTGCAGCTTCAGCTTCTTCTTCAACAAGAGTCTTTCCGAGCTTGCGTTTAATCTCAACAATTTCGAAAGCTTCAAGCTGGTCGCCAACCTGAATGTCCTGCCAGTTTTCAAGACCGATACCACATTCAAATCCGTCTTTAACTTCCTTAACGTCATCCTTGAATCTCTTGAGGGATGCAAGTTTTCCTGTATGGATAACAACACCGTCACGAATAACGTTTACGCTGCATGTACGCTTGATGATACCGTCTGTAACGTAACAACCTGCAATGAGACCGATTTTTGGAACCTTGAATGTATCGCGAACTTCTGCAGTACCAGTTGTCTCTTCTTTTGTATCCGGCTGCAACATACCTTCCATAGCCTGCTGCATTTCCTCGACACACTTATAGATGATATTGTACTTAAGGATTTCAACTTTTTCCTGTTCAGCAAGTTCCTTTGCTTTTGGTGTAGGACGAACATTGAAACCGATAATAAGAACGCTGCTTCCTTCTCTGTCTGCCGCTGCAAGAGTAACATCACTCTCGTTGATTGCACCCGCACTTGAGTGAATAACAGAAAGTCTGATTTCTTTTGTAGAAAGCTTTTCAAGAGAAGTCTTAAGAGCTTCTGCAGACCCCTGAAGATCAGCCTTAATGATAACCTTAAGAGTCTTAACTTCGCTTCTTTCAATATCTGAGTAAAGGGAATCAAGAGTTGTCTTTTTAACGGCTTTAGCGGCTTCAAATCTCTTGAGTTCCTGACGTTTTGCTGCAAATGCACGTGCGTCTTTTTCTGATTCTGTAACCTGGATCGGGTCACCTGCGTTTGGCATGCTTTCAAGACCGAGAACTTCAACAGGCATTGAAGGACCTGCTTCTGTAATCTTGCGACCCTTGTCGTCGAACATTGCACGAACACGACCTGAATAAATGCCTGCAACAAGAGGGTCACCAATTTTGAGTGTACCACGCTGAACAACAACAGATGCAACAACACCACGTCCCTGATCTGTGCGGCTTTCAATAACCTTACCTTCAGCACGACAGTCATACTGTGCCTTAAGTTCAAGCATTTCAGCCTGAATAAGAATTGCATCAAGAAGATCATCAATACCTTCTCTCTTGAGGGCAGAAATCTTTACGTACTGTGTATCTCCACCCCATTCTTCAGGAGTAAGTCCAAGTTCAGAAAGCTGAGTCATAACCTTTTCAGGATTTGCTTCAGGCTTATCACACTTGTTAACTGCAACGATAATTGGAACCTTTGCATCTTTTGCATGGTTGATTGCTTCACGAGTCTGAGGCATTACACCGTCATCTGCTGCAACAACAAGAACAACAATATCTGTAATCTGAGCACCACGGGCACGCATCATTGTAAATGCTTCATGACCCGGAGTATCAAGGAATGTAATTACACCCTTAGATCCAGAAATCTGATAAGCACCGATTTTCTGTGTAATACCACCGGCTTCTCCTGCTGCAACGTTTGCATTACGGATTGCATCAAGAGTCTTTGTCTTACCGTGGTCAACGTGTCCCATGACAGTAACGATTGGAGGACGAGTTCTTTCTTCTGAGGAACCTGCATCACTTTCAATAACTGTTTCATCATAAAGACTGATGAGGTGAACTTTACAATTGTATTCTTCTGCAAGAATTGTAGCTGTGTCAGAGTCGATTGACTGGTTGATTGTAACCATCATTCCCATGCCCATCAGCTTACCGATAATCTCACTTGCCTTAAGATTCATTTTGCGTGCAAGATCAGAGATGCTGACAGTTTCCATGATTTCAATTGATTCTGGAACTGCACTTACGGCAACAGTCTTCTTCTTGTTCTGATAAAGTTCTTCTTCGTCAAAGAAATCTTCTTTATCTTTTCTATTGTAAACCTGCTTCTTTCCCTTAAACTGCTGTTTCTTTGCAGGAAGCTGTTTTGTAGGAATTGCAGAGGCTGCAGGAGCAAATCCGGTCGAACGCTGACCACTGAATCCGCCCTGTCCGTTTCCACGATTAAAACCACCCTGACCATTTCCACGGTTAAAGCCGCCCTGTCCGTTTCCACGGTTAAAGCCACTCTGACCATTTCCGCGGTTAAAGCCACCCTGACCATTTCCGCGGTTAAAGCCACCATTCTGACCGTCTCTGTTATAACCACCCTGACGTTCGCGGTTCTGATATCCTTCTCTTGCCTGAGCACCGGTGAAAGAATTTCCGCCGTTACGGTTTCCGTAGTTATTATACGAACCACTTCCGTAACCATTGTTGTAACGGCCTCTTCCGCCACCACTTAAATTTCCAGCCTTAACATTTGGACGTGAGCTTGAAATTTCAAGAGTCTGTACCTGAGGACGTGTAGAAACAGGTTTATCTGCAGCCGGCTTCTGATCAGAAGATATATCTTTTGAAGCATTCTGTTTTTCTGCACCAGTTTTAACAGCATCATTGCTCTTCTTTACAATATGAAGAACTTTTTTCTGCTCTTTTTTTGCACTATCTGTTGAAGATGCAGATGGAGCAACAGTCTTTCTTTTGATTACGACTTTCTTTTTTGTTTCAGCTCCAGAAGTGCTATTTGAGTCTCCCGATTTAACCTGTTTGTTTAAGACAGCACCTGTCTTCTTTGATTCTTCTGCCATATTTTCCTGTACCTATCCTTATTCCTCTTCAAATGAGAATTCTACACCGCACTTAGGACATTTTGTCATTTCGAGAGTGATTTTTGCTCCACATTCAGGACAGAAGTATTCTTCCTCTTCTGTATCTTCTTCACTCTTTTCTGCTTCTTCAGATTCAACTTCATCATCTGATTCTTCGAATTCTACATTTTCATTAATAATAGAATTTACTTCTTCAAGCTGTTCCTTTGTAACGCCTTCAAGATTATCAAGCTGACCATTTTCATATGCTGTTACAAATTCTTCAATATCATCAAATCCTGCATTCTTAAGAACTTCTGCAACTGAAGCATCAACTCCAGGAAGCTGAGCAACTGTAAGGATTTCTTCATCTTCAGAAACATTGTTATTTGCAAAGAGCTGTTCAGCAGCCTTGTGTGCTTCGCTTTCTGTAAGATCAAGTTCTGCAGCCTGAGCTTCTGTTTTTACGTCGATAAGCCAGTCACAAAGTTTGTTTGCAAGACGTACATTTTGTCCCTGCTTTCCGATTGCAATTGAGAAATCTTCTTCAGAAACGATTGCAAGTGCTTCCTTCTTTTCATAATCCTTGATTACAACCTGCTTAACCTGTGCAGGAGAAAGTGCATTTGTGATGAATACATGTGGATCTTCATCGTAGCGGAGAACATCGATTTTTTCTCCGTAAAGCTCGCGGATTACATTCTGAATACGAACACCCTTAAGACCAACACAAGCTCCAACAGGATCTACATCCATCTTTCTGCTGTAAACTGCAATCTTTGTACGGTAACCAGCTTCACGGGCAACGCTCTTAACTTCAACAGTTCCGTCTGCAATTTCTGGAACTTCAACTTCAAGAATAGCCTTTACAAATGCATCAGATGTACGGCTAAGGACAATCTGAACTCCATTTGAATTTGAAGCTTTCTTGATGTCGTGAATGATTGCTCTGATTCTGTCATTCTTTTCATAAACTTCGCGCGGACTCTGGAATTTCTGTGGAAGGAATCCTTCAACCTTTCCGAGATCTACAAAAATATTTCCGTTCTTTTCACGCTGATAATAACCAACGGCAATTGTTCCAATCTTATCTTTATATTCGTCCATAAGACGCTTTGTTGTGCTTTCGTTAAGATTTCTGTGAGCTTCCTGCTTACCAACTGAAACTGCACCGCGTCCAAAGTCATGGCGTGGATCAAGAAGAATATCAAGAGTATCATGAACTTCTGCTTCCGGAGCAAGCTTTCTTGCATCTTCAAGTTCAATTTCGATAACAGGATCGTATACTCCGTCAACAACTGTTTTTCTTGAATAAATGTTTACTTCAGACAAATCATCTGCAAACTTGATTATACAGTTGTCATAGCCTTTTCCGAAAGACTTCTGATATGCTGCAAGAATAGTTCTTTCAATTGTGTTTTTGATTGTTTCTTCATCAATCCCTTTTTCTGCTGATAATGCGCGGATTGCATCTGCCATATCTGACATAGCACGCCCCCTATAAATGTATAAATTTTGCTTTTGCAATATTTTCATAGGCGACAGCTTTTTCACTGCCGTCCTCAATTTCCAAAGTAACGCTTGTCTGGTCTGAAGATTTTATTATTCCGTAAACCCAGTCGCTGATTTCCTTATCCCATACACGAACTTCTTTTCCTGCAAAGATTTCAAATTCGTGGGCATCCTTAAGATTTCTTTCAATTCCAGGAGAACAAACCTCCATGGAAATATCATCTTCCGTTTTATTAAGGAAAGCCATAAGAACAGGAGCAAGTGCTCTGTGTGCCTTTGAACAGTCGGCAACACCAACATCCTTTTTACTGTCTGCACATGAAATTACAACCGTGATATGTGTCATTCCATGCTGCGGAACAATCTGAAGTTCGACAATCTTGTAGCCAAGTTCTTCTGCTGCAGCCGAACATTCCTTGTAACCGTAAATTTTCTTCAGGGGAGTGTATTCCAATTTGACCTCAAAAAAATTATTTGTAAGAACAAAAAAAAAGGAACCTTTTTCTCGGCTCCTTTTTTAAATATTAATTTAGTACTGAGAATATAACAGTTTGAGATAATAGTGTCAACAGGCTCAGGTTAAAAACCTTTGCTAGTGTACACTAGCAAAAAGAAGAAAAACAAATTAAATCTCTGGAGGATTTTTATGAGATTATTTTCAAAATTAACAATGATGCTCTGTGTATTATTGTCTGCATGTTTTATTACAAGCTGTTCTGATGAAGCACCAAACGGCTCTGGTTCAAGCTACAATATGCATTATTTTTTCACAGATTATGGAACTAACAGCGCAATGATACGTACTGCTGACAATTCTGATGTTGCTATTTTGTCGACAACAGAAGCTGAAAAAGGCGGCGATTTGTATGACGGAACTTTTGTTACACTTACAAAAACTAAGAATGGTAATTCTTATACTTTCAGCGGTACAAGAAGCGGTACTGAATACACAGTTACAGGAAGTCTTACAAACACTTCAAACGGAACAACAAATGATTCTTTCACAATTCAGTCATCAAGTGACTCAATACAAAGTTTAGGATTTACTTCTGGTACATCGATTCAGCATTGGACAGAAAAAAATCAGGTTCCTTTGTTTACTAACCTGAACTTCGAGTTTATCTGACAAATTAATAAAATTGGCTTCCAGTCGCGTTGAGCATTACAAAACCGATGCTGTACTGCATCTATATACTGCTCAACACTCCTTCGCGCCAATTTTATTATATCTACATAATTCGAAATTAAGACTAATCAAGAATTAACAAATTCAACTTCCGTCGATTTTACGCTCACTTTTGTTTTCTTAAATTTCAAAGAGAGTTTTTCGCCGTTACAGTCAATTATAATCGTACTGCTTGTCTCATTCTTTTTTGAAAGCAGAAGAAGAGCAAGTGAATCTTCTATTTCACGCTGAATGAGACGACGCATCGGACGAGCTCCCATTGCAGGATCATAGCCGTGTTCAACAAGATAATCTCTTGCCTTTGGTTTAAGCTGAACTGTCAATCCTTTTTCCCTAAGACGCTGCTCAAGCTCACTAAACTGAATATCAAGGATTGCACTTACCTGTTCTTTTGAAAGCGCATCAAAGACAATTACGTCATCAATTCTGTTTAAAAGCTCAGGGTTCATGATTTTCTTAAGTTCTTCAAGGGCGCTTGATTTTATTTCCTCATAAGGAAGCACACCTTCTTTAACTGTAGAAAATCCGACTCTGCTGTCTGCGGTAATTTCACGAGCCCCTGCATTACTTGTCATGATTACAACGCAGTTTCTAAAGCTTACGGTATGTCCAAGATTATCTTTCAGCTCACCTTCCTCAAGCATCTGCAAAAGAAGATTAAAAATATCTTTATGAGCCTTTTCAATTTCATCAAGAAGAACTACAGAATACGGATGCTGACGAACCTGCTCAGTAAGCATACCGCCTTCCTCATAACCGACATATCCCGGAGGAGCTCCAACAAGACGAGACGCATTCTGCTTTTCCATGTAATCGCTCATGTCTACGCGAATAAGAGCATCCTCAGTTCCAAACAAAAATTTTGCAAGACTTTTTGCAAGCTGAGTTTTTCCGACACCAGTTGGCCCAAGGAAAATAAAGGATCCCATAGGTCTCTTCAAAGATGAAACACCGGCACGGCTTCTGCGAACTGCACTTGAAATAAGAGATACGGCTTCATCCTGACCGACAACTTCTTCATGGAGAATTTTTTCCATATTCAAAAGGCGTTCAGTATTTTCTTCATCAAGCTTTGAAACATCAATTCCTGTCATCACGCTGACGATTCTGCGGATATCATCAGTTGTAACAAGACGATTTTTCATTCCTTCCGCAGACTTCCATTTTCTGTTTACTTCATCAATGCGGGAACGAAGCATATTCATGTGATCACGGACATACGCTGCTTTTTCATACTGCTGGGATGCAACAAATTCACGCTTCTGATCTGTATACTTTGCAATTTCCGCTTCAAGCTTTTCCAGTTCTTCAGGTTTACCGTCATCAGCAATTTTTTTTGCGGCACCGGCTTCATCAAGAATATCAAGTGCCTTATCCGGCAAAAATCGTTCTGCAATATATCGTTTACTGAGTTTTGCAACAAGAGGAATAACATCGTCTGCATACACAACCTGATGAAAATCCTCATAATATTTTTTGAGTCCCTTTAAGATTTCAACAGTTTCAACTTCTGAAGGTTCTTCAACAGTAACTTTCTGAAATCTTCGCACAAGAGCCGAATCTTTTTCAAAGTACTTTCTGAATTCTTTTGTTGTTGTTGCGCCGATCATCTGAAGTTCACCACGGCTTAATGCAGGCTTTATCATGTTGCTTGCATCCATGCTTCCTTCTGGACCACCGGCACCAATTATTGTATGAAGCTCATCAACAAAAAGAATGATGTTTCCAGCACCTCTGATTTCTGTCATAACCTTCTTAAGTCGCTCTTCAAATTCACCGCGGTATTTTGTTCCTGCAATCATTGCGGCAAGATCAAGCTGAAGAACACGCTTATCAAGTAAAGAAGAAGGAACCGCTCCTTTTACAATTCTTTGTGCAAGCCCTTCTACAATCGCTGTTTTTCCAACTCCAGGTTCACCAATAAGAACGGGATTATTTTTTGTTCTGCGGCAAAGGATCTGAACCATTCTTAAAACTTCTTCATCACGGCCGACCACAGGATCAAGCGATTCATCTTTAGCAGCTTTTGTAAGGTCGCGTGAAAACTGATCGAGTATACTGCCCTGATTATCTTTTCTGCCTTTTCTTTTTGTAGATCCATCTGAAAAGAACGGCACTGAATTATCTGGAATATAATTTCCTTCAAGTGATCTTTTTTCAGGTGTATTTGCAGATGACGGAATTTTTTTCTGAATTTCAAAAACGGCTTTTCTTGCCTGCTCAATACTGATTCCAGCCTTTTTAAAATAAGCATTCATCAGTGAGTTTTCTTCTGCAATTGCTGCAAGAAAAATATGCTCTGTTCCAATGTAATTATTTCCGCAGGATTTTGCGATAAATGCAGCCTGCTTCAAAAAATTGTCAGTTCTTCCGCTTGTAGGAATTTTCAAAAGCATTCCCGACGGATATTTTGCATCCATACTCTGCTCAATTGCAAGCTGAAGTGTAAGCACATTGATCCGAAGATGCTGAAGAGTAACGTATCCCAATCCATCCGCAGATTTTAAAAGTGCAAGTATAAGATGTTCAGGTTCTACAGTTTTACTGCCCATGTAATAAGCTTCATCCTGCGAAAGTGCAACAAGAAGCCGCTGAACTCTTGGTGAATAGTTTTCGTTCATATTTATAACCTCACAATTCAACAGAATCAAAAGCTTCCTGAAGAATCAGTGCACGAAGCCTTTCGATTTTTTTCTGTTTATTGTCCTGTATGTCTTTTTCAAATTTAAATTTTCCGTTTCCCAGAACAAACTCAAGGTGGCCTTCCTGAACTCTGTACAAAAGAGCATGAAGTTCACTGTCATCAATTCCGCCTATAAGATTCATTTCTTTGGCAAATTTTACACCGCTTATAATTTCAATCGATTCACGTAATGAAACGAACAGACTGTTTTTTGCAAGACTCAGCGCACGGCATGCAAAATTTTTAATTTCAGTCATGTGATCTGCACGACATTCTTTTCTTGCATCGCGTTCTTCTTTTATGATTTTATTTACCGCACACTGCATGGAAGTCATCTGATCAAATTCAGTTCCGCTTACAGAGTTTGCAGAAGAAATAAGATAGTAGCATCCAAGAGATGAACCTGTTCCGCCAAATCCGCTTACACTATCAGCACCACCAGCCCCATATGCTGCAACAACAGAAAATTCTGGACCCGCAACATTTTCTGCAATATGTCTTACTTTATGCAGCATAGAAACAGCAGGAAGATGAACTTTTACAGTCATTCCAAGTCCGCTTCCGCTTGAAATAATATTTGAAGTCAGATAACCAAAATCATAACTTGCGGCAAACTGAATATGTTTCTGCAATTCATTATCTACAGAATAAAGTGGATTAATAGTCTGCTCCAGTGCAAAGCCAGAAGAAAAAGCAGAAATTGAAAGATGATCCTGAGTATTAACAGAACAAGCAATTTTTCCGTCATCACGAAGAATCAATCCGGCTTTATTTATATCAAAAGCACCTAAGATTCCACGCTCACGCATAACGCGGATTCCATTTTCATCAAGCTTATTCAATGCGACAGTCTGATATTTTTCTGCATCATCAAGATAATTAAATGCGTCAAAAGCGATGGATTGAATTCTGTAACATTCATCTTCAGATAGTCTTGCGGGAAAAGGAAAATTTGCAAGATTTCTAAGCAGCATGGATCTTGTGGAAACTACAACATCCTGCTCTTCACCGGGAAGCGTATACCATGCATCATTTACAGTTTCTGATTTTCTGTGTCCTGCCATTATTCATCCGTCCCGTTTGAAACCGAGTTCTGTTCAAGAGCCTTAAGATAATCTCTGTACATTGCAGCCTTTTCATAATTTTCATTCTGCAGTGCATCATTAAGCTTATTCTGCAAAATCATGCGGTCCCGCAAAATTGATTTAAAATGTGCAAGACGAGCAGGAAGATCACCTTTAAACTGTTCCTTTATTCCGTTCGATTCAAGAAGGCTTCTGATTTCGCTTTTAAATACCGAATAACATTCAGGACAGCCTGTAGTTCCTGTTTTCTGAATTTCACCGAGGCTTATTCCACAGACAGGACAAAGCTTGCTTTCTTTTCTTAAAATATTTTTTGAGATATCTGCAAGTTCCTTAAAGAGGTCACCGATTGATGACTGAATGCTTGATGCATCTGGAGAAATTCCCCTTTCAGCAGCACACTCAAGGCACATATGTATTTTTCTTTTCTGGCCGGCTACAGTCTGTTCCATGTAGATTACGGCTTCGTTTTCATGACAAAAATCGCACAGCATTTTAATCGGATTTAAGACTCCTTTAGAATTTGACTTATATTTTAGCACATCTCAGACTTTTCTCAAAGTATCAAGAGGTTTTGATATTCCGCCTCGCAAAGAAGGCAAAAGAGACACAAGAACAGAAAGAATAACAGTTCCCGCTGCAATTAAAAATATTTCTTTATACGGAATTACGATTGGAATTGTCTGCAGATAAAATGAAGGGTCCAGAAGTTTAAAAGTTCTGCCTGAAATAAGACCTGCAACTTTTTCAATAAACCAGATGATTTCATTTACATTGTAAGAAATTAAAAGGCCAACAGGGATTCCAAGAAGGACACCTGATGCTCCTGCAAAAAATGCAGCCGTTAAAAATGAAAGCATAATTCCACTTGATGAAGCGCCCATACTCTTTAAAATTGCAATTTCTTTTTTTCTTTCCATTACAATCATCACGATTGCAGACGAAATATTAATGATAGCAACAAGAACAATCAGCATCATGATTATCAGTAAAAGAGCCTTTGTTGATGAAAAATTTTCAAACTGAGAGGCATTAAGCTGATCCCACCGAGAAACGTAAGATTCATAAAGTTCTTCATCTTCAAAAAGGATTTCCTGAATTTTATTCTGAAGCTTTACAAGATCCTTTGAAAAAGAATTTTCAGTTTTTATTCCGAATGTAAAATCTGCAGCCTTTTTAGGAAATACAGAAAATGCTTTTTCTATCGGAACAAAAACCCAAAGTGCATCAAGTTCCTGATATCCGGAAGAAACAATTCCCTCAACAGTAAAGTCAACAATCTTTGGTATAAAACTTTTACCGAATGTATTTACCGCAATAATGCTGATTTTATCTCCTGGATGAAGTGAAAGGAGCTCTGCAATTCTTGAGCCGATTACAATTGAATCTTCTTTTTTAAAATCAACAGAACCCTCATGGATTTTAAAAAACTCTTCGTAACTTTTATTAGAAGTAAAAATATTTTTTTCAACACCGCGGATTATTGCACCGGTTCTAAAAGACTTCCCTGCAGCAAGTGAAGTCATCTGAAATTCAGGATAAACTTCTTTTACTCCATCGATTTTTTCAATACGTTTTTTAGCATTGTAAAATTTTTCCACAGATTTTACACATGAAGAATTTTTTGAAATCTGAACAGAAAGATCCTGCGTTGAAAGATTTATGATTCTTCCGGTAATTCCACTTATCATTCCTTCGCTCAGCGATAAAGTTGCAACAAGAGGAACAAGAGACAATGCAATACTGATGACAGCACCTTTTAAACTGTGACGGCTGTTTACTCCTCGTGAGAAAAATATTTTTTTTGCATAAAGAAAGCTTGATTTTAAAGTCACTTGAGACTCTCCACGAGACATCCGTTTTCAATGTAATATTTTACGTCTCCTCTGGAAGCAAGATTCATGTCATGTGTTACAAGAATCAAAGTCTTACCGTATTTTTCACTAAGATCAAAAAGCATGTCACCAATCAGAGAGGCATTTGCAGGATCAAGATTTCCGGTTGGTTCATCTGCAAGAATTAACTGAGGGTCATTTACAAGAGATCGTGCAACGGCAACACGCTGTCTCTCTCCGCCACTCAGCTGCGACGGAAGATGATTCATTCTTTCCAAAAGTCCAACATCTGCAAGAAGCTGCTTTGCTTTTTCAATTGCTGTTTTTTTAGAAACACCAGCCATATATGCTGGAAGATAAACATTTTCCAAAGCTGTAAAATCCTTAAGAAGATAGTGGAACTGAAAAACAAGCCCAAGATAATTCTGTCTGAAAGATGAAAGCTGTCGTTCACTCATTGAAGAAATTTCTTTTCCGTCAACAACAACACTTCCACCAGAAAGTCTGTCGAGCCCACCGATAATATTCAGCAGCGTAGATTTTCCACTTCCGCTCTTTCCGATGATTACGCACTTTTCTCCTCTGCGCACATTCATATCAAGATTTTTGAGAACAGTCAAAGTTTCACTCTGCGTTCTGAAAGTTTTTTCAAGCGAAGAAATTTTTACAACAATTTCATTATCACTATTCATTTCTCAAAACCTCCGAAACTGTAACATCAAGAACTTTTCTGCTTACAAAAAAAGATGCTGCAAAAGCAGAACAAAGTCCGAACATAAAAATCATAAACACTTCCATTGGAATCATTCGTGCGGGAATTAAAGCATAAACAGCAAACATCGGATTTGATGTAAGATGCTCAAAAAACATAAAAATACTTTTCATATTTCTGCAGATTAAAATAGCAAACAGAAGTCCCGGTACTGCGCCGAATAATCCGGTTCTAAAACCCTGCATGATAAATATTGACTGAATCTGTCCACGGCCGGCACCCAGTGCAGAAAATACCGCAATTTCTTCCTTTCGCTCATAGACAAGTTTTTTCATAGAATTATAAATATTTACTGCAACAACAATAAAAATCAAAAAGACAAGAAGGAATAAAAGATTTTTCTCAAGCCGTAAAACTCCAAAGAAGCTTCTGTTATATTCTTTCCAGCTTGAAAATTTTACCTGAGGAAATTCCCGGGATGCATTTTTTATGAATGAAGAATCAAAATCCTTATTGCTGAATTTTACTCCAAGCTTCAGCGGCAAAGATGCAGCTGGTACTGAATTCTGACCGTCAAGATTTATAAAGCAATATGATGAATTTATATCCGAATAACCGCAGTTAAAAATTCCGGTAATTTTAAAATTCTTTTTTGCAGATAAAATTCCTTTTGAGGTTGAAGGCGGTAAAATAAAAAGACCGATTTCATTTCCAATACGAACATTAAGTGCACGTGCAAGTGAATATCCCATGAGGATAGAATTATCTTCAGTAAACTCAAGTTTTCCCGCGATGCACTTCATTTCATTTTTTACGCCGGAATCATTTTTTATAAAATCTTCAGAAACAGAGCGCAGTAAACAAGCGTTTTGAATTCCGTCAGCTGAAACCGCAAGTCCCTGAGCATCCTTAAAAAGAAACGCAGAACGAACATAAGGCTGGGACCGCGAATATTCAACAAGATTTTCAGCCTGTACTTCATTAATATTTTCAGCCTGCACATGAAAGGAGCTTATTTCAAGAATTGATTCTATAAAATTCAACTGAAAGCCGTTCATAACACTCATGACAACAATCAGTGCCATTACGCCAAAACAAATGCCTAAGGAAGCGAGCAATGAAGTAACGGCAGTACGCCCTTTTCTGTCAACGTGACTGATTCTTTTTGAAACAAAATAAATCCATTTACTTTTGAACATTTTCTTCCACCATCACCTCATCAACATATTTAGATCTGACAGAAAATTTTTCATCAAAATAAATTGTCTCATAATATGTTTCATCATTTTCATATTCAGTCACAAGGCGAAGTTTGTCATCTTCATAAACTTTCATATCAGGCATAGAAGATTTTGAAGTATAAATGTAAAGAATCTTTTTTTTGTAAACGATTCTGTTATCTTCTATTTTTCTCTCATAATCATTTATATTTGATTCAATAAGCCTGTTTTCACCATCATAAAAATTTTCTATTATTCCATCAATTTTTTTTAAATCCGGCAGAGGCTCAAGGGAAGTTGATTTTGGATTGTTAACAAGAAGATAATTATAAATTTTTACAGGATTATTTTTCTCATCGTAAAAGGTTTCAATTATTTTTTTCTGATCAAATAATTCTTCTGTTATAGATTTTTTTTCTCCATAATTCCATCTTCGTCTTGCAATCATTTTTGAATCAGAAACTGAATTACCTTTTGACCATTCAATTTCTTCACAGATCTTCATTTCTTTATCAAACTTTACTCTGCAGATTTTATCCTGATTAACAGAAATAAAAGATCGCTCTCCGTCAAGAAGCTGAACAGGAACAAAAACTTCATCATCATAAGAAAATGCAGAAAGCATATTTTTTGAATTCCGAAAGTAAACTGATGTCAAACTTTTTTCATTTTTATTTTCAGCAAGATCATCAACTTTTTCATTCTCAGAAAAAAAATTTTCTTTTTCAGACGGATCCTTCAATTTTGAAAGAAGCTTCAGTTTCATATTAATCTGTTCAGGAGAAGAAGGATTTTTATTCAGCATTAGCGCAAATTTTTCATGCCGCTCGTTAAAAATCGGAAAGAGCAGATAAACAGAAAGTGCAACTGCGGTAAGAATCATTTATTTTATTCCAAGAAATTCTTCCACGTACTCTTTGCCGTTAAAGACGTGAATATCATCATATTTTTCACCGGTGCAGACATAAGCTGCAGGAATTCCAAGTTCCTTTCCGATTGTAACAACCTCACCGCCTTTTGCAGTTGAATCATATTTTGTAAGAATTACGGCATCAACACCAACTGCCTCATTAAAAACTTCAGCCTGTCTTACAGCATTCTGTCCTGTAGTTGAATCGATTATAAGGATTTTTTTATAGCAACCTTCATCAGCTTTTGACGAAGCAACTCTGTCTATTTTCTTTAATTCATTAACAAGATTTTCTTTATTGTGAAGACGGCCAGCAGTATCAGCAAGAACAAGACCACCTCCTGCAGAACGACATGCATCAGCCGCATCAAAAACAACAGCACTCGGATCACTGCCCATCTGATGTTTTACAACACGGATTCCAAGGCGCTCTCCATGCATACTCAACTGATCTACTGCCGCTGCACGGAAAGTATCAGAAGCAGCCATTACAATTTTAAATCCCTTTTCAGAATACAGTTTAGCGAGTTTTGCAACACTTGTAGTTTTTCCAACGCCGTTTACTCCAAGAAGCATATAAACATTTACTTTTCCTTCTTCAGGTTCAAGGGAAGCTTCCTTTATAAATTCAAGAAGCATATTCTTAAGTTCTTCTGTGATCTGTTCTGGAGAAGAAATTTTTCCTTCCTTACATTTTGATTCAAGTTCATCAACAATCTGCATTGCATTTTTTGCACCGACGTCACCTTCAATGAGGGCATCAGTAAGGTCTTCAAAAAATTCAGAATTATCAGTTTTTTTTAAAAATAGATTTTTAAATTTCTCTGCAAATGGAATCTTTGCCATATATTTTTACTCCGTTTCAGTTTTTTCTTCTGTTTTATTTTCAGATGAAGCTTCAGTTTTACTTTCTGATTTTTCTTCAATAGTAAATTTGTCTTTTGATTGTATCATAATTGCTTCCATTTCTCCATCTTTTGCAGGAACCACTTTAGCAGGAAGAACTTTATTTGCCGCAATAAGATAACGAATCAGCTCATAGCCGAAAAATCCGGCACAGACAATTGTAATGCCCGTTGCAATATCATACATTTTTTCATACCTGTAAACCTTATTAAGATCTGTCATAGTCCTTGAGTTATAAGCGTTTACAGCAGAAATATATTTTCCTTTTGAATAAAGCGTAAATGGCATAGACAAAACAAGAAGTGAATATGCACGGTACATCCAGATTCTTCTGTTATCAATATACGTTTCCGCATCAACGCTCTTTCCCTTTACAATAAATGTTGTATTTTTAAGCTGAATATCAGACGGCACATAATAAAAGAATGATTCTTTTTCCGCATTATTTGACCTGAACTGACCAATCAGAGGAGTTCCGTCACATTCAATTATCGCACCCATGCAGTCTGCAGAAAGTTCATTTAAAAATTTTCCATTCGCATACATTTTTCCCGGCACAGGATTTTTTAAAACAAGATTCAATTTTCGAAATTCAGTTTTCTTCATTTCAACGTTGATTTTAAAAGCAGGAGAATCTTTAAATTCATATTTTACAGTCTGCGAATCATAACCTTCACTTTCAAACTTGATTGTATGAATTCCTGTTGGAACCGTTACTTCTTTCGGTAAAACATCATATACAAGGCTGTCTACGGTAAGCTTAACTTTTTCAGTTTCAACTCCTTCAACATCAAAGAAAAGTTTTACAGGAAGATTGTTTGTGATGTAAGGCATAAAATACGAAGCAAGACTCTTTGCTACAGAAACCGCATCTTTCAACGAACCGACTTCAGTTAAAGTAGCAGCAACTTTATTTCCAGGAAAAATTGTCATAGTCACCGTAACAGAAAAAAAGTTTTTGTAAACAGTTATTTTTCCTTCAAAAAGTGCATTTATTTTATCCTGAACAAGCGACTGCTCTTTTACCCTTGAATCGCTGAATTTATACAATGCATGAATATCATCATTGTAAAATTTTACATTTTCATTTTTAACTTTTAAAAGCTCTACCACTTCTTTATTCAAATCGTTTTTATTACCTGATTTTTTTTTTAGATAAGTTTCATTTACAAGCCGGCAGTCCTCAAGATTCTTTGATATTTTTTCTTCTATCTCCGCAATTTTTTTTTCCTGTACACGGATTTTTTTCTTCATTTTTTTTTCATCAGGAACGGTAAGTACATAACTGTCCCGAAGCTGAACTTCTTTTGAAAGCTGAAGAAACAAAGACTGTCTGTCTGTTAAATAACTGTCCAGCGCGCGGTCAAGCATTTCTTCATCTGAAGTTGTTCGGATAAGCCCTTCTGCAATCTGCTCAAGAATCAGTGACGGAAGAACTTGTGAAAGATTCTGCTCTGAGGATTTTCTATCGTGAATATTCTGTGTAAACTCAAATTCCGTACAGGCTAAAGTCCAGGTATTTTTTTCTGCAGAAAACACAATGCCTGAAAAAATTACAGAAAGCAAAAGAGAAACTATAATTTTTTTCAGGCAGCAACAATGCATTAATTATTCATCTCCAAGATCATCGTCATCATCATCTGCAATTTCAGAAAGCCCCTTCCATTTTGCAGAAAGATATGCATCAAGGAATCCGTCAATATCACCATCCATTACAGCCTGAATGTTTCCTACAGAGAATCTTGTGCGAAGATCCTTTACCATTGTGTAAGGCTGGAAAACATATGAGCGGATCTGGCTTCCAAAAGAAATATCCTTTTTTTCACCGGCAAACTTTGAATTTTCCTTTTCACGCTCTTCCCTGTAATATTCATAAAGTCTTGAACGAAGCATACTCATTGCAGTCTGTCTGTTCATAAGCTGAGAGCGCTCGCTGTCACATGCAACAACAATTCCAGTCGGAAGGTGTGTAAAACGAACTGCTGATTCAGTTTTGTTAACATGCTGTCCGCCCTTTCCACCGGAACGATATGTATCGACGCGAAGGTCTTTAGGATCGATATTTACTTCAATGCTGTCATCAAGAACCGGGAAAACATAAACCGATGCAAAAGATGTATGACGTCTTGCATTTGCATCAAACGGACTGATTCTGACAAGACGATGAACACCAGCTTCACCTTTTGTATAGCCATAAACATACGGTCCGCTGATTTTCATATTGATTGATTTTAATCCGCCTTCAGCTTCTTCCTGTTCAA
The DNA here is from genome assembly GCA_024687165.1 of Treponema sp. Lineage (GTDB taxonomy): Bacteria > Spirochaetota > Spirochaetia > Treponematales > Treponemataceae > Treponema_D. The sequence continues at coordinate 28,512 of JAILEY010000067.1, read as the reverse complement.
GAATTTCAACTTTATATCCGTGACGTTCTGCCCATCTCTGATACATTCGACTGAGCATAAAAGTCCAGTCACAGGCTTCTGTTCCACCGGCACCAGAATGAACGCTCAGGAAGCAGTCATTTTTATCAACTTCATCACTTAAAAGATTTAAGATACTCTGATGATCAAACTCTGCCTTTGCCTTTTCATAATTTTCTTTTAATTCAGCTTCAATACTCTGATCATTTTCTTCGACTGCAAGCTGGTACAAAGTCTCAAGATCTTCTGCTGCTGCACAAAGTTCCTTCCAAGGCTCAATTCTTCCTTTAAGGAGCTTTATATCATTCATTACTTTTGTAGCTTTTTCATTGTCATTCCAGAAATCTGCGGTCTGAGTCAATGCTTCTTTTTCTGCTATTTTTCTATTGATCTCGTCCGAGTCAAAGACGCCCCCAGACAGCAAAAATTTCTTCTTTTAATTCTGCAATTGGCTGCTGATAATCTTCCAGCATTTTTACTTACCTCTTTTTTTATTTTGATTAGCAGCGGGAGTCCCACTGAACTGACATTTACGCCATTTTTTCTGCTTCATTTCCGTGATTACGAACATACCGTTTACAGGAAACTGATAAATTCTTATCTTGTCATAATAATCAGTAACACGGTCAAGATCGTTTTTGAGCTTAAAAAGTTCATCCTCTGAAATCTTGAGAATTTCCCAGCACGAACGCTGAATCTTCATGAAACCATAGCGGGTCAAAATATCGACAATCATTTTTCCGCTGTCGAGTCCACCCGGCTCAATAATAACTGAAACAAACATGTTTATAGAATAAATAAAAACAGCATTTTTTTCAATGTAAATAAGAAATGATGATTATCGAGTTTATCTAAAAAAATAATAAAATTGGCTTCCAGTCGCCAATTTTATTAAATCTATAAAAATTCAAAATCAAGACTAAATATGCAAAACTCATAATTTACAATTCCACCTCTTAAAGCAGAACCCTTTTTTTATTGAACATACTGTGCTACAATAAATGAAAGGATTTTTATAATGAAGAAATTAATTTGTGCACTTCTTTCAATTTTATCTGTTTCAGTTTTTGCACAGTCAAAAAAACTTGTTGTCTCTGAAATAAACGCATACAATCCAAAAGGAAAAGAAATCATTGTTTCCTGGACACTTCCAAAAGGAACTGACACAGAGCAGGTTACATCACTGATTATTTACAGGGATACAAAACCGATTAAATCCTTTTCACAGACAGAAACTTTAATTCCACTTGCAACTCTTCCAGCAGGTACGCTTTCCTACACAGATAAGGTGAGAACTTCAAGTGAATATTTTTATGCTGTAATTTCTATGACTGCAAAAGGAACTTCGTCAGCAAAAGACAATGAACTTTATTTTGATGAAGAACTTGATAAGATAGAAATTCAATCGGAAAGCACCGTTCTTAAACTCGTTCTACCGGGAGTAAATTCAACAGTTACAGGCACGAAGATAAAAACTTCAACAAAAAGAAATGAAATAAAAAAAGAACAGGCTGAAAAAGAAAAGAAAAATTATTCAAACAAGCTGAGGGAACAGCCGCTTCCTTACATGAATATTCTTGAAAATGAAGAACATAAATCAACAATAAATGAATCAAACAAAAAAATGGCTGAAAAACTTGCAGCTAAAACTCCTGCAAAAAAGACAGAGCCTCTTCCAGTCTATATTTTTGATGAGGATTTAATCAGTCCACCAGGCGGAGATGATTATCTTCTTTTTGAAATTTTAAGAACCACTTTTATAAAGAAAAAATATTCACAGGCTGCAGAATCGCTGAAAAAATTTCTTGCAAGAAACAGAAGTGCATCGGTTACAGAAAGAGCTTCATTCTATCTTGGAGAATGTTACTATTTTACAGGAAAATTTGAAAAAGCCCTTCCATACTTTCTTTCAATTGAAGATTCAAGACCGGAACTCAGCAGAAAATGGACAGAAAATACGATTGATATGTTTTCTCTTGAAGGAAAATAAAATCTCAACGAGAAAAATCATAATTTGAATTTTCATAAATAAAATGATATAATGGGTGCATTATGGCAAAACCAAAGACAGAATTCTCTGTAAATCAGAAAATTGTTTATCCAAGCCAGGGTGTCGGTGTAATTACAGATATCCTCAAAAAAGAATTCAACGGCGAGATGGTCTACTACTACAAGATTTATCTCGAAGTTTCTGACATGCATGTTATGGTTCCTGTTGCAAACTCTGCTTCTCTTGGAATCCGTGCAATCGTTTCAAAATCAGAAGCTCAAAAAGCATTGAATATGATCAGTGAAGATTTCGAGCCTCCAACCTCAGACTGGAAGCTTCGTTATCAGATGAATCTTGAGCTTTTAAAGCGCGGATCTATCGCAGATATTGCATCAATCGTACGCTGTCTCTATCACCGTTCAAAGGTTAAGGAACTTCCTATTCAGGAACGAAAGCTCTACGACAATGCAAGAAAACTTCTTGAAGATGAAGTTGCAGAAGCATTTGGAATTTCTGTTAAAGAAGTAGAAGAAATGCTCCATGCCAAACTCGAACCTCTTGGTCTCAAAATCGAAAAGAAACAGTCTTATGCTGATGACGACGAAGATGATGAATTCGAAGATGACACTGTAGCAGACGAAAAGAACAACGAGGATGATGACGACGAAGATGATTAATTCTTCTGCATCACTCGCACTGATACTTACAGCCGCAGGTTCTTCCACAAGAATGGGACTCGGCAAAAAAAAAGAATACCTGCCTCTTGACGGGGGCAGCGTTCTTTCTACAGCAGCCAGAGCCTTTCTGGAAACCGCTCACTTTTCACACATTATAATAACTGTTCCTGTAGGCGGAGCTGATGAAGCAAAAAAAAATCTTTTTCTTGATTCAGAAATAAAAAAACTTCTGCACGACACAGAGCTTCATTTTATTGAAGGCAGCGACACAAGGCAAAAATCAATATACAACGCTCTTTCCTTTTTGAATAAAATTATTTCTGACAAATGCATTGTTTTAATTCATGATGCAGCTCGTCCTTTTGTTACAAAACAAATCATTAAAGATACAATAGCCGCAACAGAAAAATATGGTGCAGCAGTTCCTGTAATAGACGTTGTGGACACTCAAAAAGAAATTGCTTCAGACGGAACTATTGAAAGGCATCTTGTACGAAAATTCATTAAAGGCGTTCAAACTCCGCAGGGATTTTTCCTTAATGAAATTTCAAAATGTCATGAAGAAGCCTTAAAGCTTGAAAAAGAATTTACAGACGATACTGAAATATTCGATGCATTTCCTGAAATTACGGGAGGCAAAAAAGTATTTACTGTTAAAGGTGACTTATGCAATAAAAAAATCACATATGCATCGGACATTGAAATTAAGAGCGAAATGAATAATACAAGGATTGGATTTGGGACAGACCTGCACAAACTTGCAGAAGGAAGAAAATTTTTTCTTGGAGGAATTGAAATTCCTGCAGAAAAAGGAGAAGTTGCACATTCCGACGGAGACGTGCTTTTACATGCGATAAGCGACGCACTTCTTGGAGCCAGCGGTTTAGGAGATATAGGTTCTTACTTTCCGCCTGAAGATGACAAATGGAAAGATGCTGATTCAAAAATGCTTCTAAAAAAAATCTGGAGCGATGTTAAAAATCATGGCTGGAAAATAAACAACCTTGACTGCGTTGTTGAAACAGAAAAACCAAAATTTCTTCCATGGAGACAAAAGGTCATTGATTCAATCGCAGGTGTTTTAGAAATTGAAAGCGACCGTGTTTTTGTAAAAGCCAAGACAAATGAAAAACTTGATGCAGTTGGAGAAGGCAACGCAATTAAAGCTTACTGTGTCTGCATGCTTTTCAAATAAATATCAGACACAGCAAGATGCAAATTAACTGTCAGAACCGAATTCTACAATTCCCTTGATAACTTCAATTTCAATTCCCATGCTCTTGGAAATTTCTGCATCTGACCAGCCCTCTTTATGAAGCTTAAGAATATCACTTCTCTTCTTAGGTGTAATTCTTGAATTCTCAACATTACCGCCATTCTTCTTGATTTCACTCTTTGTAATTGAATGAACGAGCTCAAGTTTTTCTTCAACTTCATCATAGAGCTTTTTAAGATGAGCTTCAGTATTATCAAAGCCTTTTTTAGTCGTTGTAATAACATCAATTCTTTCTTCTGCTTTTTCAATCAACTTGGTAAGTGAAGTTACCTTATCAACGGCATCATTAATTTTTTCATTATTATCAAGAATGCGCTGAATATCCGACTGCATCACTTCAATATCAGAAGGCATATTTTCCATCATGCTAGAACATTCACTAAGTCTCTTTTCAAGATTAGCGATATTTTCAAATGACTGATCAACCTCTTCTGTGATTCTGTCGATTGTCTCACTCTTACCTTCGATGCGGTCAAATTTTGCTTCCATTTTTGTAAGACCGTCCTGGAACTTTCTTACACTGGCCTGCATGTTGATAATGGAATCCTTCATAGTTGTCATTTCGTTGATTTTAGCTTCCATTCCGTCGCTAAGGTTTTTGAGTGTCTCAAACTTATAATCAATACTGTCAATCCTTGATTTATCTTCACTGTATGCATTAAGTTTGGCATTAATCTGTGTTGCATATTTATCAAGCTGAAGCTGCTGAGTTTTGATATCTGCAATTTTTTCACCAAAGGTTTTAACTTCTGTAATTTCACGCTCAAGACTCTGAATAGAATCTTCAAGCTGCTTTTTAAGAGAATCAGCTTTATCAAAAACAGAAGATTCAGAAACAAACTTCGCAATGCTCTTATTGATTTCATCAATCTTAATCTGCATGTTGTTTGTATCAGAATTCAACTTGTCAAAAGATTTTCTGTAGAAGTCAGAATATTCTGCAGCCTTAACATTGAAATCTTTCTTAAGCTCCTTTGCACGTTCTTCAGCAAATTCATTCTGCTCATCAGCAAACTTCTTTACATTTGCAGCCATTGCCTCATACTGATCATGGAATTCTTCAAGGAACAATTTACTCTTTTTGTCATATTCGGCAAGAACATCAGCGGCTCTCTTTGTTGCAGAAGTAAGATTAGTCTGAAGATCTGAAAGCTTCTGTTCGTTTGTTTCTGCAAGAAGCTTAAGCTGATCTTCAACCTGTGCAGAAGATTCATCATACTGCCCCTTAATTCTTTTCTTCCAGCCTTCAAATTCCTGAACCGCAGCATCAATTGTTGCAGCCTGACTTTCCTGCTTTGAAATAAGAATGTCATGAATATTTTCAATCTTCTGATTGAGTTCGCGCTCTGTTCTATCAAGCTGATCATTCATGCGGTTATTGTAACCTTCTGTTTCAGTTTTAAGATAACTGTTTGCATTATCAATAGTAGACTTCAATTCATTTTTATACTGTTCCATGAAATCATGAATCTTCTGGTTAACAGTATTAATCTGCTCCTGAATTGCAGTCTGTCCTGTCATAAGTGCAACCTGGAATTTCTTTTCCTGATCCATTGTCTTTGTCTGAAGATCCTTGATTCTCTTTGCAAGTGCAGCGTCATAGGTATTTTCAAGGGCAACTCGTTTTTCTTCATATTCTTCAGTAAATCCAGAGAACTCATTATCAAACTTTGTTTTCCAGAGATTGAATTTTTCCTGAATTGCATCCTGACGTTTTACAAGTTCCTGTGCAAATGAATCCTCAAAGACCTTAACCTTAGCGCTCATGTTTGCAGCGGCCTTCTTCTTTATTTCATCAAGGGAAGACTGAACTGTATCAAGTTCATTTTTTACTTTTGAATGCTGAGCGGCAATTCCGTCCTCAAAATCAGACTGGGACTTTGTAACGCTTTGAGTAAACTTTTCAAAATCACCCATAACTTTTTTCTGACTCTGATCCATGAGTTTTCTCAGCGATGCTTCAAGTTTATCTACATCTGCACCAGCGGAATTAAGTTTCTTGAAGCGATACTCCATTTCCTTTTTATACAACTCAAGCTGATCATCAAGTTCTGCAAGATGCTTAGTCTGTCTTGAGTCATATTCGATTGCCATACTGCGAACTGTTTCAGCAAGATTAGCATTAAGGCTGTTAATTCTATCCTGGATTTCTGCAGTAAGTTTTTCAAGCTTCTGAGAATTTTCTGAAGTTTCTGCTTCAATTCGCTGAGAAACATCTCTTGCTTCTGTTTCAACCTGCTCGTATTTAGTTCTAATTTCAAGAACTGTAGAAGAAAGACTTTCATTAAGCTCTCGGGTTTTAGAATCAAGTTCACCAAGAGTATTTTTAATTTCAGAATGCATCTGATCTACACGATCCTGAACATCCTTTTTATATTTTTCAAGATTTGCAGAACTCATTGAAGAGAACTGAGCATAAGCATCCGTTTCTTCTTTTTCAAGCTTTGAAACAATATCGTTGAATTTTACATCGTACTTTGCTTCAATCTCTTTTGCTTTTTCACCAACGTTCTGTTCAAGTTCAACAAGACGCTGAGCACTTTCTTTTGTTGTTGCAGTAAGAGATTTTACAGTTTCATCAGCTTCGGCAGAAAGATTTGAAACCTGTTCTTCAATTCCAGAAGCAGCATCCTTAATCATTTCTTTCAGCTCACCAACACGTTCTTCAAGATGATCTTTAATTTCACCAGTCTGCATGTCGATATTTGAGGCTGCATTTGCAACAGAAGTTTCAAGCTCACCTTTTCTTCTTTCAACATCTGTTTCAAGCTGCTGTGCTTTATCTTCAATCTGCTGAATATAATTTGCAAAAGAATTTTCAAAATCATTCTTTCTGTTTTCTACGCCTTCTTCAAGCTGGCGTGTTTTCTCGTCGATTTTCTGAAGATAGTTTCCTACAGAATTTTCAAGCACATTTTTTTTCTCTTCAACATCTGTCTCAAGCTGACGTGTCTTTTCATCAATCTGCTGAAGATAATTTGAAACAACATTTTTGTATTCTTCCATTGCACCGCTTGTCTGATTATCAATATTTTCAGACAAAGACTTAAGTCTGCTTTCAACACTTTCTGATTCCTGACGAATCTGATTTTCAAGAGCTTCTGTTCTTTCTGCAAGTTCGCGGCGAAGACTGTCAGTTCTGTCTTCAATATCCTGAGAATATGTAGAAGTTACCGACTTATATTTTTCAACTGCAGCTGCTGTCTGTTCTGCAACATCATCTGTAATCTTTGTAAGTCTGCGTCGAACATCATCCTCAAGGCCTTCCGTTCTGTTTTTAATATCAGTAGAAATTGAAAGTGCACGATCATCAAGTTCCTTGAGATTTTTCTTAATCTGTGCGTCAACTGATTCAGACTTTCTTGCAAATGAATCTGCAAAATTCTGGATTCTATGTTTCAAACCTTCTTCAGTCTTTGAGACTAAATTTTCAACGCCTTCATTTATTGAAGTAATTTTTGTCTTAATTTTTGAATTTATATCTTCTGTATTTTTTGAAAGATCTTCGTTAAGAGAAGAGAATTTCTGCTTCATCTTATCATTCATTTCTGTTGATTTTTCATTGAACAAAGTAACGATTGAAACAGTTCTTTTCTTCATTTCAGAATCTACAGATTCGACGCTTGAATCCAGAGTTTCACGAAGCTGCTTTGTTTTTGCATTGTAAGTATCCTCAAGTTCTTTAACTTTTTCTTCAAAGAACTGAGTGAGGTTTGTAGAAGAATCCTTGAACTGCTGTGTAACAGACATTGTTTTTTCTTCAACCTGTCTTGCAACGTCCTTAGCAATATTGTCTACATTATAATTTACTTCTTCAATTCTGCTTGAAAGAGAATTTTCAAGATCAGTTGTACGTGAATTAAAATTATCAGCAATTGATTCCGTGTTATTTCTGAAAAGAGATTCAAGTTCATTAACCTTATCATCAAGCTGTGAATAAAGGCTGTCAGTTTTATCTGTCATTGCATAACCGAAAGTTTCAGTTTTATCATTAAGAGCTGCTTCAAGTTCCTCGATTTTTGCTGCAAGTTTTGATTCAAATCCGTCTGCATTTTCAGCAAGAACAGAATCGATTTTTTCCGTACGCTCAGAAAGCTGCTGTTCAAAGGCGGCAGTTTTTTCTTCATATGCAGAAATTTTCTGTGCAAGATTTTCAGAAACTTCATTAATTCTTTCAGTAAGTTCAGTATCAAGATTTGATGTTGTATCTTCAACAGTCTGCTTAACCTCAGAAATTTTTTCTTCTGCAGCAAGACGAACTTCAGCAATTTTTTCATCCGCGTTCTGCTGAATATTTGCAATCTGACTTTCTGCACTTTCCTGAAGAGCGGCAGTTTTTTCATTAACATTTGATTCAATTACATCAAGGCGAGCATTGAGTTTTTCATCAATAGAAGATGTAGTACGTACAACGGATTCAGAAAGAACATTGATTTTAGATTCAATTTCTGAGCTTAAATTTTCTGCTGTACCTGAAACTTTATCCTGGAGATCAGAAATCTTTGTTTTAAATTCTTCGCTGATTTTATTTGTAGAATCCTCAAGTTCAGAATCAAAATTTCTTGATCGGTCAACAATGAATTCTTCAAGAGATGAAAGTTTCTTTCCCCACTGCTCTTCAAGTACATTTGAATGAGCTTCAAGCTGAGTTCCAAAGCGATTGATTCGTTCATCAAACTTCTGTTCAATTTCTTCTGTCTGTTCTTTTAACGATGAATTAAGTTCTTCTGTTTTATTGTGAAGTGCCTGCTGTGTATCAGAAATTTTTGTATCGATGATTGCAGTAATCTGTTTTGTCTGAGCATCAACTTCTGAAAGACATTCATTGATTCTCTTCTGTGATTCTTCATTAAGCTGAGAAAAAGCCTCGTCTTCAAGCTTCTTAGCATTTTCAATTGCAGCAGAATATGCATTGCGGATATCGTCTTCAATTTTCTGCATGATTGCTTCATTCTGCTTTGTTGCTTTTTCTGTTGTTGCTTCAATTTCTGCAGCACGGTCTTCATACTGATTCAAAAGATCCGTTCCGATTGTCTTAAGCTGTTCTGCATTTTTTACAGCAAACTGTTTTGTTACATCGTTAACTTTCTTTTCTATAAGTTCAAGAGTTTTTTCCTGACGTTCAAGTTTAAAATTCACCTTATCAACGAGTGCAGCTTCTTTTTTTACGCTTTCAAGATTTTCTTCAACAGTTACAGTCATCTCCATAAGGTTCTGAAGAATATTGTCATAAGCGGAAATTCTTTCGTTGATTTTTTCTACAGCTTCAACAGGACTCTTAAATTCCTGGGCAGTATTTCTGCATTCTTCAATCTGCTGCTGGAGACGCTGAACAACGGCCTTTGCAAGAATATCTTTTTCCTCAAGCTCATTTGCAAGAAGTTTAACGGCTTCCTGCTGCTGCTCAAAGTATTCGTCAAATTCACTCATGCGCTTATCAGCATAGCGCTTAACTTTTTCCATTGAATTTTCTTTTCTTCCAAGACGACTCAACGCAATCGAACATACAAGTGAAAAAACTGAGATAATGATAGCAACAAACACTTTTTATTCCCCACCCAATTTGAGATTATCTATTTCTGAAACACAATCCTTTCCAGTTCCCTGTAATTTCTAAAGGAAATATCTGCAACAGGATTTTTTCTGTTAAACAATTTTTCAAAGCCCGTAAGAATATACGCACTGTACATCCCGGCATTTTTTGCACCAAGAACATCGTAGCGGTGACTGTTTCCTACATAAAGAATTTTTGAAGGATCAACACCAAGCTTCTGCGACAGGATTCCAAAAGGATAAATACAAGGCTTAAGGCATCCGGCTTCCTCCGACCCGATGCAGACATCAGTAAGTTCCTTCATTCCCCAGATTTCTTCTTTCTGGCTCGGCGGGAAATCTGAAAGAATTCCAACCTTAAGACCTGCAGCCTTACAGTTCTTCATGAATTCATATGCGTATTCATACGGTTTAATTTTTCTGAAAATTTTTTTAAGACCATCATAACAAACGCTCTGGATTTTTTTTCTGGCATCTTCAACACTCACACGGGCACTTTCAGAATAAAGACGTGCCTGATATTCATAAAGATCAGGAAGAGGCGCTGTTACATGTAGTTTATTTCTGATTTTATTGAAGTGCATATAGAAGCGCAGATTCTTAAGAACATAGAACACCATGCGGATAAAAAGTTTCCACGATGGATAAAGAGTTCCGTCAATATCAAAAGCAACCGCCTCTATATTATATATCATTCTACTATTGTAGCAGAATTATCGTTTCTCGTAAAGAAAGAAAGCTTGAGTAGACTTTACACGTTCAAGATGAACATATGACTTGCTGTGATTTGCAATAAATTCGCTGAGAGAATACTCTCTTGGTCCTTCAAACACAAAGCACCCGAATCTTCCTGCATCATCAAAATACGGAAAGAAGACTGCACAATCTTTATAAACAAGATCATCAGCTTTTTTTTGTGAAGGCTGTCTGATTGCAGCAAGGTAGAACCATCCCGGCTCTTCAATTCCAAGCAGATAAAGAATGCTCTTTAAATTTCTTATTTCATAACCGCTGTTCTTTATATAGCCGAGAGAATTTCTAACTCCGTCTCCATCAACTTCCGATGAAAAATAATTTCTGTTTACATCAAGACCTGCAGTTTTATAAGTTACATCGCGGTATGTGTGTGCAGAATAAGCACTTGCTGCAAGATTACGACACCAGTCAAGTGTAAAAGTAAGGTTCCATTTCTGAGAGGCAACTCCGTTTTTACTCAAAGGATTGAATTCAACAGTTGATTCACCCATTGCATCGATTCTTGTTCCGCGTCCGAATGCAGGTTCTACAATACCATCGATAATCCATTTTAAGAAGCCTGAATTAGACAGATAATGACGACGCTTTGTATCAGCCTTAAAATCAGCATCTTTTTCTTCCAGCGCTGCAAAATTGTAAGGTTCCTGTGTAAAAATCGATTTTAAAACGCCTTTTTCATCATAACAGGCATCATCCACATGTACGATTGATGAAAGATTTTTTCTGATTTGGTAAACCATTGCAACTGAATCTTTATACTGACCCGGAAGCACCTGAACTTTATTCCATGGTAGTGAAGTTTTTGTAAGCCTCTTAATATCAGCAAAAGAAGAAATACATGCCTTTTCAAAAGAAATTCCTACAGGCACATGGCGCGCAATAAATCCACCGAAAACAACAAGGTCAGCAAAAGTTTTTTTATTTTCTTCTCTCAACTGAAGGTAAACATCTGAATCAGCATTAAAATACCAGACGATTTTTGTGCAGTTTCCCTTCTTTTTGTCGCGGTAAAGAATCCAGCTTCCACATGCAGTTTTTGGATAAACATCAGCCTTTTCCATTCTGTGCACGCCGTTGTTATTGAAGTCAATTGAAATTTCAGACTTTGGAGCAACTACAATCTGATAAAATTTATCATCTTCTTCAAGACGAATCTGAAACTGAAAGCCGATATTATTTTTTACAAATTTTTCTTTCTGAGACCTGATCTGATCAACCGGACAGTTGAACCAGGAATCTGCGCAGGAACGACGAATTTCTGCAGAATCCGGAATATTTGAACTATTATATTCAGCAAATGCCAATCCAGAGAGAACCAAAGATAAAACAAAAATCAAAGTCTTTTTCATATATAATCCGAAAATCAAGAAAATTTGAGAAAGTTTTAAAAGCCTTTTCTTCCATCAGATTATCGGCATTTTTTGATTCATAATTCAGACAAATTATATATTAACACTAATCGCTACAGAGTTAATAAAATTGGCTTCCAGTCGCGTTGTGCAGTCCAAAATAAAATACACAGAAATCAACTCACAGCAGGAGTCAAGCCCGAAAAAAGGCTTCCGCGCTTCGCCCTACGGCACGATGTACGCACTTGCTACGTCGTGTGTGCAGATTTTTTTTCGAACTTGACTCCTGCTTACGTTGACTTCTATCACTTTTATCAAAAATTGACATTCTAAACGCCCCGTTTTTCGGGACGAATTTCGCTGAGAGCCGTTTTTTTATTAAAACTATTATGAATTACTTACCGGTGCGTCCTTCATTTCAACCGGCTCAGGATCTGTAAATCCGGACCCTTCTGCAAGCTGAATTACAGGCTTCATAACTTTTTTATCGTGTCCGCAAATCATTCCGTCTGCTCTTTCATCAGGATGTTTTCCTGCAGGAGCATTTGAAAGCAGAAGCTTAAGACGGTTAAGCTGATTTACTTCACTTGAACCCGGATCATAATCAACAGCAGAAATGTTTGCTTCAGGGTATCTTCGTCTAAGCTCCTTAATCATTCCCTTTCCTGTAACATGGTTTGGAAGACATGCAAACGGCTGAACACAGGCAATACTTGGAACTCCAGAATGAATGAGCTCAACCATTTCTGCAGTAAGGAACCAGCCTTCACCCGTAATATTTCCAAGCTGAACGATATCATCAACACTCTTCATCATGTCATAAATACTGTGAGGAGGTTCAAATCTTCGGCTCTTTCTAAGCTGTTTCTTCATATATGAACGGAATGTTTCAAGGAACCAGATTACAAGTCGTGCATTCTTTTCAGATTTTTTTGAGAACGCAAGGCTTCTGTGCTTGAAGATTCCATCACTGAATGTATAGAAGAAGAAATCCATCAGGTCAGGCATTACACATTCAGCACCTTCCTGCTCAATTACGTTTACAATCTGATTATTTGCAGTCGGATGGAACTTTACAAGAATTTCACCGACAACACCAACACGCGGCTTTTTTACAGGAAGCAGCGGCAAACGGTCAAAGTCGCGGATAATTCCACGAACAAGCTTTTTAAACTTGAATGAAGAAAGTGACTTAAGTCCAAGTTCACATTTTGCATTCCATTTTTCATAAAGGACATTTGCACTTCCCGGCACTGCTTCATAAGGACGTACTCTGTAAAGAACACGCATCAGAAGATCACCAAGAACAAGAGCTCTCATTGAACGGAACAAAATTGCAGGTCCAAGTTTAAAGCCAGGATTCTGCTCAAAGCCCTGAGAACTCAAAGAAATTACAGGAACCTGTCCCATTCCCGCATCCTGAAGTGCACGACGGATAAAGCCGATGTAGTTTGTGGCACGACATCCGCCTCCAGTCTGAGTAATAATCAAACTTGTATTATTGATGTCATATTTTCCGCTCTGAAGTGCCGCTATCATCTGACCCGCAACAAGAATTGAAGGGTAACATGCATCGTTATTTACATACTTAAGTCCGGTTTCAACTGCTGTAGGATCAACCGCATCAAGAACAACAAAATTATACCCTGAATAACGGAATGCCTGCTGAATAAGACGGAAATGAATAGGGCTCATCTGTGGACCGAGGATTGTATGCTTATACTTCATTTCTTTTGTAAAAATCTGTCGTTTGTATGCAGAAGATTTTACAGTAAGCTTTACGCGGTTTCTTTCTCTTGCACGAACTGCCGCAATAAGTGAACGGATCCTGATTCTGACTGCACCAAGGTTACTTCCTTCATCGATTTTGATAAGAGTGTACATGCGGCTTTTTGCCTTGAGGATTTCATCAACCTGATCTGCAGTAACGGCATCAAGTCCACAACCGAAACTTGTAAGCTGAACAAGTTCAAGGTTTGCCATACCGCTTACAAACGATGCAGCACGATAAAGTCTGTTATGGTAAGTCCACTGATCTATGATGCGCAAAGGACGCTCAACAGAACCAAGATGACATACACTGTCTTCAGTGAACACAGCCATTCCAAGGCCGTTGATCATTTCAGGAATACCATGATTGATTTCCGGATCAAGATGATAAGGACGACCTGAAAGAACTATACCGTTTGCACCACGGCGGATTGTCTCTTCAAGAGCTTCTTCTCCATATTCCTGAACATCACGCTTAAATTTTTCCTGTTCTTTCCATGCTTCTTCTACTGCTTCATAAATCTGTTTTTTTGTAAGCTTGTTGAATTTTGGAAGCATTTCTTCACAAAGACGTTCCTGAAGTCTTTCCTTGTCATAAATCGGGAGGAACGGATTCATAAAGAATACACTGTCATCCTGACGAAGCTGCTCAACATTATTGCGGAGAACTTCAGAATAACTTGTAACAATAGGACAGTTATAGTGATCGCCAGCCCCGGAATCTTCCTTTGTTTCATAAGGCACACAAGGATAGAAAATAAATTTTATACCCTGCTGAAGAAGGCTCTCCATGTGACCATGAGAAATTTTTCCAGGATAGCAGACAGATTCACTCGGAATTGTTTCAAGCCCCTTTTCATAAATTGCACGGCTTGAGCGCGGTGAAAGTCGAACACGGAATCCAAGCTTTGTAAAGAATGTAAACCACAACGGATAATTCTCATACATATTGAGAACACGAGGAATTCCAACATCACCCATCGGAGCATTTTCAGCCTTTAACGGAACATAACTGAAAAGTCTCTTGTATTTCCATGCAAAAAGATTCGGAAGATTCTTTCCGTCATCTTCACCATCTGCACCGACATTCGTATTATTTTTATTTGAAGCATCTACAACAGAAGCTTTTTCTTTTTCATTTTCTTCAAGTTCAGCACCACGTTCACATCTATTTCCGGTAATAAACTTTCTAGTGCGATCCCCTGCAGTAAATGAGTTGATTGTAAGAAGACAGTTATTTGAACATTTTCCACATCTTCTTAATTCAAGGCTTACATTGAAATTTTCAAGCTGATCAAGAGTTGCAATTCCAGACTTTACGAATTTTGGAGTTTGATCCGGATCATCAGGCTTTGGTCTTCTTAAATCTTCCCACTGATCCTGAGCAATAAGCGCACTACCATAAGCACCCATAAGGCCCGCAACATCAGGACGATAAACATTAACTCCTGCAATTTTTTCGAATGCACGAAGAACTGCATCATTAAAGAAGGTTCCACCCTGAACTACAACTTTTTTACCAATATCACTTGCCTTGCGAAGCTTGATAACTTTAAACAAAGCATTTTTAATTACTGAATATGAAAGACCTGCTGAAATATCTGCAACTTCAGCACCTTCCTTCTGTGCCTGCTTAACACGGCTGTTCATGAAAACAGTACATCGTGTTCCAAGGTCAACCGGTTTTTTTGCAAGAAGCGCAATCTTACTGAACTGACGTACATCCATTCCCATTGTATGTGCAAACTGATCAAGGAATGAACCACAACCTGCAGAACAAGCTTCATTCAACTGGATAGACTGAATTGCACCGTCTTTCATGCGCAGACACTTCATATCCTGTCCACCGATATCAAGAAGGAACTCAACTCCAGGAACAAAGAAATCTGCAGCACGATAATGAGTGATTGTTTCAACTTCACCGGCATCAACACCAAGAGCAGCCTGGAACAATGCTTCACCATAACCGGTAGAAACTGCGCGGGCAATATAACATTTTTCAGGAAGGATTCTGTAAAGGCTCTTTAAAACTTTAACTGCAAGATCAACAGGATTTCCTGCGTTTACATCATAGAATCTCCAGAGAATGCGGCCTTTTGTATCCGTAAGAACAGCTTTTGTTGTTGTAGAACCTGCATCAAGTCCAAGGAAAACAGGACCTTCAGTTTCATCAAGATTTCCTGCAAGAGCTTTTTCACTTGAATGTCTAAGGTTAAATTCATCAATTTCTTCCTGACTGTTGAAAAGAGGCTCAAGACGCTGAACTTCCTGCATTTCTGCACCCGTAAGATTTTTAAGTGCATTTCGGAAAGATGCAATTGTAGGGAATGACTGAGGCTGTTCACCTTCTGCACCGGTACATTTTATTTCACGTTCTGCTGAATATGCTGCCCCGGATGCAACAAAAAGCTGGCTGTTTTCAGGAACGATTTTTTCTTCTTCTTTAAGCTTAAGTGTAACAACGAATCTTTCTCTCAGCTGATCAAGGAAGTGCAGAGGTCCACCAAGGAATGCAACATTTCCACGGATAGGCTTACCGCATGCAAGTCCCGAAATTGTCTGACTTACTACAGCCTGAAAAATAGAAGCCGCAATATCTTCACGGCGTGCACCTTCGTTGATTAAAGGCTGAACGTCAGTTTTTGCAAATACACCACAACGTGCTGCAATCGGATAAATTGTAGTTGCACCACGGGCAAGTTCATTCAATCCGGAAGCATCAGTTTCAAGAAGCGCTGCCATCTGATCAATAAAAGCACCCGTACCGCCGGCACAAGTACCATTCATTCGCTGCTCTACACCGCCTTTAAAATATGTAATCTTGGCATCTTCACCACCAAGCTCAATTACAACATCCGTCTGGGGAATCAGCTTGCGAACTGCTGTTGTAGCTGCAACAACTTCCTGAATAAACGGAATATTAAGCCACTGAGAAACAGAAAGTCCGCCAGAGCCAGTAACTTTTACAGAAACAGTCTGATTTTCCTTTTCCGGGAAATTTGCAACAATCGTATCAAAACATTTATTAACTACTGCAATAATTGTATTTCTTATGTCAGTACGATGTCTCTCATAAGCTCCGTACAAAAGTTCGTTATTTTCTCCAAGAGCAACCACCTTTACTGTAGTAGATCCAACATCGATTCCCATTCTGATAGGTTTAATACCGTCCATGTAACTTCCCTTATTGTAAAAATGAAAAATTCAAAATACGTCGTTTCAGTATATAGAAAAAAGCTTAAATTTACAACTAAAACAGCCTTAATAATCTTTAATATCATTAAAAAGAATTTAATAATACTTAATTGCATAAAAAAACATATTCGACTATACTATGGCAACTAAAAAACACGCATTGGAAACTGGAGGCAAATATGGCAGGAAAGCCAGTTATTAATGATGAAAGATGTAAAGGATGTGGATTATGTATCCGTTCATGTCCAAAAAACATTCTTGAAATGTCAAAAGAAACAAACAGTCAGGGTGTAAATTTTCCTGTTTGTACTGATGAATCAAAATGTATCGCATGTACATTCTGCGCAACAATGTGCCCTGACTGCGCAATAGAAATTGAGGAGTGCTAAATGTCTGAAAAAGTTCTTATGAAAGGAAACGAAGCAATCGGTGAAGCAGCAGTAAGAGCTGGATGCCGCTTCTATTTTGCATATCCGATTACTCCACAGAATGAAATTCCGGCTTACATGGCAAAACGTCTTCCACAGGCAGGAGGAACATTCCTTCAGGCTGAAAGTGAACTTGCTGCAATCAATATGGTAATGGGTGCATCAGCAGCAGGTGCAAGAGCAATGACATCATCTTCTTCTCCTGGAATCTCTCTTAAACAGGAAGGAATCTCATATCTTTCAGGAGCACAGCTTCCGGCAGTTATCGTAAATATGATGCGCGGTGGTCCGGGACTTGGAAACATTGCAGGTGCACAGGGAGATTATTTTCAGGCAACACGCGGCGGCGGAAACGGTGACTATCACGTTGTTGTAATCGCTCCGGGAACAGTTCAGGAAATGGCTGACTGTACAGTAAAAGCTTTTGAAATTGCAGATAAATACCGCGTTGTATGTATGATTCTCGGCGATGGTTACCTTGGACAGATGAGTGAACCTTGTGTTCTTCCTGAAGAAGTTAAAGATTTCCCTGCAAAACCATGGGCACTTACAGGAAAAACAAAAGACCGCGCAAACAACATTGCACTTTCACTCAGACTCCGCGGCGATGACACAGAACTCAACCGCCACACAAAGGAACTTTTTGCGAACTACCAGAACATTCAGGACAATGAGACAATGTACGAATCATTCATGTGTGATGATGCAGATATTGTCCTCACTGGATACGGAACAAGTGCACGTGTCTGCAAAAAGGCTGTAAAGCTTCTTCGTGACCAGGGAATCAAGGCAGGACTTTTCAGACCGATTACACTCTGGCCTTTCCCAGAAAAGGAAATTAAAAAGGCATGTGAAAACGCAAAGAAAGTTCTTACTGTTGAAATGAGCATGGGTCAGATGGTTCAGGATGTAAAACTCAACTGCGGACTTAAAACTTCTGATGTGGAATTCTACGGTGAACCAGGCGGAATCATTCCTAAGGTTGATGTTATCATTGAAAAAGTAAAGGCTTTACTTAAGTAATTTATAGAGGAAAATGCTATGTCTATGAAATATAAATTTCCAGAATCGATGAAAGACAACAAGACACACTACTGTGCAGGCTGCGGTCATGGAATCGTTCACAAACTCATCTGCCAGGTAATTGATGAAATGAACATTCAGCAGGATGTTCTTCTTGTTGCTCCTGTAGGATGTGCAGTTTATGCTTACAATTATATCGATGTGGATTCTTGTGAAGCAGCACACGGAAGAGCTCCGGCTGTAGCAACAGGAATGAAGCGTGTACACAAAGACAAAATCGTAATTTCATACCAGGGAGACGGTGATCTTCTTGCAATCGGTACAGCAGAAACAGTTCATGCTGCAAACCGCGGAGAAAACATCACAGTAATCTTCATTAACAATGCAATTTATGGTATGACAGGCGGACAGATGGCTCCAACATCACTTGTCGGTCAGGTTACAAAAACAACTCCTTTCGGCCGTAAAGCTGAAGAAGTAGGATATCCGATCCGTGCATGTGAACTTCTTAACACACTCGTTGAACCAAAATACATTGAGAGAGTTGCAGTTTACGATGTAAAGCACATCAACAAGGCAAAGGCAGCAATCAAAAAGGCACTTACATATCAGAAAGAAGGAAAGGGATATTCATTCGTTGAAGTTCTTTCAATGTGTCCTACAAACTGGGGTGTACAGCCTACAGTTGCAGCAGACTGGGTAAGAGACGCAATGGAACCTTACTACCCTCTCGGAGTTTTCCGCGATGTACCAGCCGGAGTTATTCCGGAAGCAGCAGCACCAAAAGCCGGTGTTGTAAACAGCAATTAATTTGAGGCAGGAGGAAACAGTATGACAACAGAAATTATTTTTGCCGGATTCGGCGGTCAGGGTGTAATTCTTGCCGGAAAAATTCTTACTCTTGCAGGCATGAGCGAAAACAAAAATGTAAGCCACATTCCTTCATACGGTGCAGAAATGCGCGGTGGAACTGCAAACTGTTCAGTAATCGTAAGTGATGAAGAAGTTGCTTCTCCTGTAATCGAACATCCGGATGTAGTTGTAGCATTGAACAAGCCTTCAATGACAAAATTCGAACCTCTTCTTAAAGAAGGCGGACTTTTGATTTACAACTCATCTTTAATCGATATTGAACCTTCAAGAAAGGACATCAGAACTCTTGCATTACCGGCAAATGAAATCGCAGCAGAAACAAATAATCCGCGCGGTGCAAACATGGTAGTCATGGGTTGTCTTGCAAAGGTTATTCCGGGGCTTGTAAATGTAAAATCATTTGAATACGCCCTTGATGAAGCAATCAGTGCAAGAAACAAGAAATTCAATCCAATCAACATTGCAACTATCGAAGCATCATACAGTAAAGATTATCAGGTAAAATAATCTTACCGCACAGCAGGCATCCGAAAGTGATTTTGGATGCCTGTTTTTTTTCACTTCTCAAATATTTAAATCCCATTAAAAAACTTTAATAATACTTAAGTACTTGAATAAATACTTAAGGTATGGTAAATTCGCTCCGAGGTAATTTTATGTCTGAAAAAAACAGAATTGGTGACAAAGTACGTCTGGTTCGCGAAAGCCGCAAACTCAGCATTGAAGATGTAAGCGAAAGAACAAACATCGCTGTTAGCACAATCACAAGCATCGAAAACGGTGAACTAATTCCAGGACTAACTCCTCTAATCAAAATTGCACGCGTTTTAGGGGTAAGACTTGGTACATTCATGGATGACCAGCAGGATCTTGGCCCTGTACTTGTACGCGCAGACAGTGAAAAAGATAATCAGAAAGTTACACGCTTTTCTGAAAGAAATAATGCAAAAGATTCTGACCTTGATTTTTATACACTTGCACAGAACAAAGCAGACCGTCACATGGATCCTTTTATAATCGATGTATTCCCGCCAAGTGGAGAAGATGTAAAGCTTTCATCACATGAAGGTGAAGAATTCATTTATGTACTTGAAGGAAAAATCGAAGTTCTTTATGGAAAGGACAAGTACGAACTTTCAAAGGGTGACAGCATTTATTACGATTCGATTGTTGCACATCACCTTCACAGCAAAGACGGGAATGCAAAAATTCTTGCTGTTGTTTACACACCTGTGTGATTTTCACAGAAGCAGTTTTTTTAAGGATAAAATATGTTTGAAGTTACATTGAATCAGCTTCTGCATGAAAAAACAAATGAAAATCCAAATCAGGAATTCATGGTTTATGCAGACAGAAATTTAAGATTTACATACGGTGAATTCAATAAGCGTGTTGATGACCTTGCATGCGGACTTTATGCGCTTGGTGTAAGAAAAGGCTCTCACGTTGGAATCTGGGCAACAAATGTTCCTGACTGGCTTACATACATGTTTGCCTGTGCCCGGCTTGGTGCAGTTGCAGTTACTGTAAATACAAGCTATAAGCTCCACGAACTTGAATATCTTGTTCAGCAGGCGGATCTTGAAGTTCTTTGTCTCACAGACGGAGTTAAAGATTCAGACTACGTAAAAATGATTAAAGAGCTTGTACCGGAACTCGATATCTATGAACGTGGCTGCCTTAAGTCTGCAAAATTTCCGTTCCTTAAAACAGTAGTATTTATGGGACCAGAAAAACACCGCGGACTCTTCTCTACTCCGGAGCTTCTTCTTCTTGGTCAGCATGTTGATATCAACATCATCAGAAAAGTTGAAGCTGAAGTTAACCAGAATGATGTTGTAAACATGCAGTACACCTCAGGCACTACGGGATTCCCGAAAGGTGTTATGCTTACAAGCCGCAACATTATCAACGACGGATGGATTATCGGTGAGCGAATGAGATACACTTCAAAAGAAAGAGTATGTCTTCCTGTTCCACTGTTCCATTGTTTTGGAATCGTTCTTGGAGTAATGGCAGTTCTTACGCATGGAGCTACTCACGTTCTTCTTGAAAGCTTTGATCCGCTTCTGGCACTTGCTTCAATTCACAAGGAAAAATGTACAGCAATCTACGGTGTTCCTACAATGTTCATCGCAGAATTAAATCATCCTATGTTCAACATGTTCGATATGTCTTCTTTAAGAACAGGCATCATGGCAGGCTCAGGAGTTCCTATCGAACTGATGAAAACTGTAATCGAAAAAATGCACATGCCGGAAGTTACTTCAGTTTACGGACTGACTGAAACTTCTCCTGGTATGACACAGAGCCACTGGAATGATTCTATTGAAGTTAAAGCAACAACTGTTGGTGACGCATTTGAAGGAATTGACGTAAAGGTTCTTGATCCTGAAACAAATGAAGAATGTCCTGTTGGTGTTCAGGGTGAAATGTGCTGCCGCGGATGGAATGTTATGAAAGGCTACTACAAGATGCCTGAAGCAACAGCAGAAATCATCGACAAAAACGGATACCTTCACTCAGGAGACCTTGGAGTTCTTGGAGAAGACGGAAACTTCCGCATTACAGGCCGTATCAAGGATATGATTATTCGTGGCGGTGAAAACATCTATCCAAAGGAAATTGAAGAATTCCTTGCTCAGATGCCGCAGATTAAAGACATTCAGGTTGCAGCAGTTAAAGACAAAAAGTACGGAGAAATCACAGGAGCCTTCATCATCCTTAAAGAAGGTCAAACAATGAAGGAAGAAGATGTTGTTGAATTCTGCCGCGGAAAAATTTCAAAATATAAATGGCCGCAGCTTGTTATGTTCCTTGACGAATTCCCGATGACTGGTTCTGGAAAGATTCAGAAGTTCAAGCTTACGGAAATCGGAACAAAGTACAGAAAAGAAGTACTTGGTCTGGAATAAAATAATCACATAAAAATTAAGAAGGCTGTCCCGGAGTTTGAAACTTCACAAAGACAGCCTTTTTTTATAGATAAAATGAAATTAGCGAGAAGAAATGTTGAACAGCATCGATTTTGGTCTGCTCACCGCTTCCATTGATTTCTGAATCTCTCATTTCATGACTCGACATAACTCTCAAATAAACTTATTATATTTCGTAAAAATCAAGTGTTCTGTCTGTATTGAAAACTGAAATGCCGTTTGTTCTGTTGAAAGTAATTGAATTAGGAGCCATTCTAAGCTTAGTTCTAGATTCAAGCTTAAATGATTTTCCTTCATCACTGCTTGAAGAAACAGCAAGATAATATGCACCAGAATCCAGAACAACAGAAGCAACACGAATCACACCATCTTTCAAATCAATTCCAGTAGTTGAAAAAAGATTCTTTACAACAGGCTTTCCTTTGCTAACAAATGCATTTCCTCTTTTTCCCCATGAAGCCCCGGAATCCTCTGTATAATAGATGTCGCCGTTAAAATCACAGAACATTCCTTTTCCTTTTGAAAGCACGAGTGCACATTCAATTCCGTCTGACTGCTTTGGAACCTTAAGATCCTTGTATTTTCCAGTTTCAGAAGAATATTCATGAAGATAATATTTATCCCAGATCCAGCCATAATCCTTACTGATCATGCAGGCATTTCTTGGAATACCTTTTGGCGAGCGTGGATAAAATTCAAGAGTCTTTCCGCCGTCTGTAGAATAACAGTAAGTGTATGTATCAACTGCAAAAATAATCAGATTTTCATCAACAGGATAAATTCCGTGAATACATGGAGAAACATTTCCGTTATCAATCCAGGTCTTTCCGCCGTCTTCTGTGTAAAGAATCTGACCTTTTTCACCACCGACGATTCCTTTCTTTTGAGAAGTCATTACGCCGGTATAAATGTTTGAAGTTGTTGTTGAAGTTGTAAGCACAAGACCAAGAGATTTTACTTTTAATTCCTCAGCTTTTTTTGTCTTACATCCTGAAAATATACATGCAGCAGCAATTGCAGCAGCCATCAGAGTTTTTGTTCTTAAATATTTCATATCAAGCCTCCATTTGATATTTTATGATGAAAGTATAGAACAAGGCTGATTACAAATGAATGTAAAATCTACAATTGTGATTGTAAAATCTGCAATTCTTTAAAATATTAATAAGATTGGCGCGAAGGAGTGTTGAGCAGGACGAAAATATACTGTTTGTTGCAGTCGCGATAGCGACATGATTAATAGTTACTTTGCAACAAACAGTATATAGATACTGTACAGCATCGGTTTTGGACTGATCAACGCGACTGAGAGCCAATTTTATTATTTTTAGAGAAACTCAAATTTAGGAAGAATTAAAACTTGCTCATTTCCATCTGGCAGAGACTGTCGCACATTTCGTTGTACTTGTGTCCGGCATGTCCTTTAACCCATTTCCATTCGATATTAAGCTGATTGTAAAGTTCATCGAGTTTTACCCACAAATCCTGATTAAGCACCGGCTTTTTTGCAGCAGTTTTCCATCCGTTCTTTTTCCAGTTTTTAATCCAGCTTGTAATTCCGTTTTTTACGTACTGGCTATCTGAGTAAACTGCAAGAGGTCTGCTTTTCCATTCACTTTTTGAGCAGACTGCAGCAAGGGCACTTATTGCAGCCGTAAGTTCCATGCGGTTATTTGTAGTCTGTTTTTCACCGCCACTAAGCTGAGTTTCACTTTCACCGTCAATAATTACACACCCCCAGCCACCAGGTCCGGGATTTCCGCTGCATCCGCCGTCAGTATATATTACAAGAAAATTTTCGTTATCCATGAGAAGCATTATATCATTTCTGAAGAAAAAAACGAATAAATTTACGCTAAAAAAACTTAAATTATACTAAAGTTCTTGAATAAATACTTAAGATATGTTATAAATAAAATCAATCAAGCTTGATTTCAATTTTTTCTAAATTGATGTTAAAACTGATAAAGAATCACAGGAGGTCTATCATGAGTGATGAGATTAAAGCAGTGGCAGACAGACTAAAAGGTCTGCGTGAAATTATGGATGCAACAATTGAAGAGGCAGCAGCTGTTTGTGGAATTTCAATTGAACAGTATCTCTCTTACGAATCAGGCTCTACAGATATTCCTGTAGGAGTTCTTCAGTCAATGTCAAAAAAATACGGAATCGACCTTGGAACACTTATAAGCGGTAATGAACCACATATGCATTCTTACTGTCTTACAAAAAAAAACAAGGGACTTACTGTTGAACGAAGAAAAGATTACAAATATGAAGCTCTTGCAAGCGGATTCATCAACAGAAAAGCGGATCCATTTATCGTTACGGTTCCATACGATGAAAAAGCAGAAATTCATTTCAACAGCCACCCCGGCCACGAATTTGAATATATGATTGAAGGCGAAATGACAATCATTGTTGATTCAAAAGAAATGCATCTTACAGCCGGAGACAGCATTTACTTTGACGGAACAAAATTGCACGGAATGAAAGCAACCGGTGGAAAAGCAGCAAAATTTCTTGCGATGATCATTTAGTTTTTCAACAGACTGAATCAAATCAGCGTAAAACAAAAAAAGCACACATAGGAAAATATAAAATGCTAGAACAATTTCTTGAAAGAACAGAATTTAAAGACTACAAAGATTTTTATGAAAACTACAAGCTCAAGGTGCCTGAAAATTTCAACTTCGGTTATGATGTTGTAGATTATCTTGCAGAACACAACGGAAATGCAAAAGCAATAGTATGGTGTAATGACAATGGAGAGGAACTTACACTTACATTCAGTCAGTTAAAGGAAAGAACAGACAAAGCAGCTGCATTCTTTATGAAACAGGGAATTAAGCGCGGAGATTTTGTAATGCTTATTCTTCAGCGCCGCTATGAATTCTGGATTACAATTGTTGCCCTCCACAAAATTGGTGCATCGGTAATTCCTGCAACACACATGCTTACAACAGAAGACATTGTTTACCGCTGTAATGCTGCCGGAATCAAAACAATTTTCGCAGTTAACGACCGCGATGTATTTAAATATTGTGAAGACTCAATGGAACAGTGCCCTTCCCTTAAAACATTAATTGGTGTAGCTCCATTTGGAATCGACAAGGGCCTTGATGAAGACTTTCTTAAAGCTCACCCAAAATGGACTGATTTTACAGCAGGCATAAATTCTGTTACAGAAGATGATCTTGCAAAATTCCATGCATTGAAGCGCGAAGATATTTCAAAAAACGACGACATCTTCCTTTCATATTTTACTTCGGGAACAACAAGCCATCCGAAACTTGTTTCACACAACTTCCTTTATCCGCTTGGACATATCGTTACTGCATCTTACTGGCAGCAGGTAAAAAAAGGCGGACTTCATCTGACAGTTGCAGACACAGGATGGGGAAAGGCAGTCTGGGGAAAACTTTACGGACAGTGGATTGCTGAATGCTGCGTATTCATCTATGACTATCATGCAAAATTTAAGCCTGTAGATTTGATGGACCAGATTCAAAAGCATCACATCACATCTTTCTGTGCACCACCAACAATCTACCGCTTTCTCATTCAGGAAGATCTTTCAAAGTATGATTTTTCTTCATGCGAACACTGGTCAACAGCCGGCGAACCACTTTCAGAAGAAGTTTTCAATAAGTGGAAGGAAATTACGGGAAAAGAAATTCACGAAGGATTTGGTCAGACTGAAACCACACTTTCACTTTTCAATTACGGAAATGAAAGAATCAAACCGGGAAGCCTTGGAAAATCTGCACCATACTACAACGTTACACTTGTTGATGAAGAAGGAAACAAAGTGCAGGACGGTGAAATCGGAGAAATTGTTGTTGAGCTCAAAGACGGAAAAACTTTCCCTGGTCTCTTCATGACATACTTTGGTGATCCTGAAAAAACAAAATCTGTAATGCACGACGGTTACTATCACACCGGCGACAATGCCTGGCGTGACGAAGACGGATACTTCTGGTTTACAGGACGCAATGATGATGTTATCAAATGTTCAGGTTACAGAATTGGAACTTTTGAAGTTGAATCTGTTTTAATGCAGCACCCGGCAGTTGTTGAATGTGCAATCACAGGTGCCCCAGATCCAGTCCGCGGACAGGTAGTAAAGGCAACAATTGTTCTTGCAAAAGACTATGAACCGAGCGATGAACTTGTAAAAGAGATTCAGAAATTTGTAAAGGAAACAACGGCTCCTTATAAATATCCGAGAATCGTTGAATTTGTTACAGAGCTTCCAAAAACAATTTCCGGAAAAATCAAGAGAAATGTAATCCGCGCAAAGGATACAAAATAATTTTTGAAAAATAAAATATAGCAGGTAACGGATTTAAAGCTGTTACCTGTTTTTTTTGTAAAAATGAAAATCTCTGAAATTGATTTTTAGAGACTTCCCCAAAATACCCTACATAATAAAAATGATTAAAGCAGTAATTTTTGATTTAGATGGAACTCTGATTGATACAGAAAAATATTACAGAATAAACTGGCCTAAAGCCTTTGAGCACTTCGGGTACAGGATGAGCGACGAACAGGCACTTCTTCTTCGATCTTTGGGAAGACCTTTTGTACAAAAATTCTTAAAAGAAATTTCAGGCGATGAAAATTTTGATTATGAAAAAGTAAAATCATACCGTTCAAAACTGATGGAAAAATCACTGAAGGAAAACGGTCTTCAGCTTAAAAAAGGAGCCGAAGAAATCCTTAAGTTCTTAAATGAAAAGAAAATTGTAACTGCTGTTGCAACTGCAAGTCCAAAAGACCGCGCAGAAAGATATCTTTCACAAACAGGAATTTTAAAATTCTTTGACAAAATAATTTCTGCAAGTATGGTAGAAAAAGGGAAACCTTCACCGGATATTTATGAATTTGCCGTGAAAGAATTAAAACTAGAAGCAGAAGAATGTCTTGCGGTTGAAGATTCTCCAAACGGAATAAAAAGTGCCTTTGCTGCCGGATGTAAAGTTGCAATGATTCCAGATCAGGATACAGCAGATGAAGAAACAAAAAAAATGCTTTTTGCATATAAAACTTCTCTCGATGAACTTAAAGAACTTTTCTGAATATTGAAATCAGTGTAAAAAACTGATATTAAATAATTATCAGAATATACATTACAACAGATGCCAGAGGAATTCAAAGAAAAATGATTACTTACGATTTTTCCAAAACAGAAGGTCCAATTTACAAAGAACTCTACAAAAAAATCAGGCAGGACATACTCAGCGGCTCAATTAAAACCGGAGAAAAACTTCCATCAAAAAGAAATCTCGCACGGAATCTTGGAATAAGCACAATCACAGTTGAAAATGCATATGATCAGTTAATCTGTGAAGGCTACATTTATACAGAAGAAAAAAAAGGCTACTTTGTTTCAGCAATTGAAAATCTTTCAGAATCACAATCAGAAAAAAAACAAAAAACTAAAATTCAGACAGTAAACAGACCTTCATATTTTTTTGATTTTTCCTCAAACACTGTAGAACCTCAAAACTTTCCTTTTTCAGTCTGGGCAAAACTCAGCCGGGAAGTATTATCCGACATGCAGGAAGAAGTTTTAAAAATTTCTCCAAGCTCAGGATTAAAAGAGTTACGAACTGCAATCGCTGATCATCTTTTTTCTTTCCGCGGGATGAGCATAAATCCAGATCAGATAGTTATCGGTGCAGGAACAGAAAATCTGTACGAAATATTAATCAAACTCCTCGGCTATGAAAAAACATACTGCATTGAAAATCCGGGTTATACAAAAATCAGAAAAGTTTACGAAATCAATAACGTTAAATATGCTCTTGCAAATCTGGATGATAAAGGACTAAGCGTTGATGATTTAAAAAAATCAAAAGCACAGATTGTACACATAAGTCCAAATCATCATTTCCCAACAGGAATTACAATGCCTGCATCACGACGCTATGAACTTCTAAACTGGGCAAATGAAAAAGACGGACGTTACATCATAGAAGACGATTACGACAGCGAGTTCCGCCAGAATGGGAATCCGCTTCCAACATTACAAAGCATCGATATCCTTGGAAAAGTAATTTACATGAACACTTTTTCAAAATCAATTGCTTCAACAATCCGAATAAGCTACATGGTTCTTCCGGAAGAAGTTGCAAACCTCTATTACAAAAAACTTGATTTTTACTCATGTCCTGTACCGACTTTTGAACAGTACACACTTGCAAAATTTATTAAGGAAAAATACTTTGAAAAGCACATCAACAGAATGAGACTTTACTATAGACGCAAAAGAATTAATGTTCTGGAACTGATCAAAAAAAACTTTGCGGAAAATGAATATTCAATAATTGAAAATGATTCAGGACTGCATTTTATAATCAAACTGAAAAGTAAAAAATCTGACAGTAAAATAAAGGAACTGCTTTTAAAAGACGGAATAAACCTGAACATGCTTTCAGAGTATTACAGCACTGATTCAAAAAATCTTGAGCATATGTTCATGCTGAATTATTCCAGTATAAATCTTGAAAAATTTGAAAAGGCAATATCGATTTTAAAACATCATCTTTAGAAAATAAAATTTGCTCCCAGTCGTGTTGAGCAGTCCAAAACCGATGCTGTACAGCATCTATATACTGTTTGTTGCAAAGTAACTATTAAACATGTCGCTTTCGCGACTGCAA
>JAILEY010000054.1 GCA_024687165.1 Treponema sp. | reverse complement strand
AAAATCTGAAATTGAAGTTTGCGAAGCAAGAATGAAAGACTTTTTGAAAAGGAGTAAAGAAAATGACAAATAAAACATTTGATTTAGATGATTATATTTCTCAGCGTAAAGAAAAAGATCCAGAATTTGCAAAAGATTTTGATACAGGTTATGAAGAATTCAAAATCGGTATGATGATAAAAGAAATGCGACTTGAAAGCGGAATGACACAAGAACAGTTGGCAGAAAAACTTGAAACTAAGAAAAGCGTTATTTTACGAATGGAAAACCATTCTGAAGATATCCGATTATCTACTCTTCAAAAAGTTGCATCTGTATTTGGAAAGCAACTTAGAGTTGCAATGTTGTAAAAAATGCCATAACAAAGGTTCGTAGCCGACAGCGGGTCGAGCCCGCTGCGGTACAAGCAGTTGCTTATGTAGACGCCCGCACTGGGGCGCTTGTCGTTGATAAGTAAAGTCCTCAAACAGGTTTTCTCAGAAAAGTTCTGGAGGATTTTATGCCAAAAAAATCAGAAATTTACGAAAACACAGACTCAAAAAGAACCGTAAAAGTTCAGGTCAGACCGTATGATTCAGATGGAAATTATGAAACTCTTGATGATGAAAATGGTACTTTACAAGTAAAAAATGCAAGTGCAGAAGAAGTTATGAAAGTTATTAGAGAAGCAATATCCTCTAATTTTGGTACATCAAAATAATAATCGAAGGAAAAAATGAGTTTAAAAGATAATGAACGATTCGAAGAACAGGAAGATGGATATTGGTATGATACTCAAAATGATAGATACTATTCATCTGAAACATTTAATGAAATGGATGAAATGTCTGAAATTTACAATGTTGATACACCCGATGATTTAGAAGACGCGTATGGTAATGATTTACATGATTTATATTAATAATATTCATTTTTAGATTTTTTTGATAAGGCGGGTCAAGCCCGCCTTTTTATTTGACAAAAGCAGTATACTATAATTATAATATAATTATGGATGAGATAATCTTTGAATGGGATCCTGTAAAAGCAGATTTAAATTATACAAAACACAAAGTAACTTTTGAGGAAGCTAAAAGTGTTTTTTATGATGAAAACGCAATCTTAATTGCTGATCCGGACCATTCAAGTATGGATGAAAACAGATTTATCATGCTTGGTCTTAGTTCCGAGTTACATATGCTGGTTGTCTGTCATTGTTACAGAGAAAATGACAGAATTAGAATCATATCGGCAAGAAAAGCAAATACACTTGAAGCCGCACAGTATGGAGGAAAATAAAATGAGAGATAATTACGATTTTTCAAATGGAATAAAAAATCCTTATGCAGACAAGCTCAAAAAGCAGATAACAATTCGACTTGATGACCAGGTAATTGAATATTTTAAGAATATGGCAGAAGAAACAGGTATGCCGTATCAGAATATAATCAATTATTATCTTTTGGATTGTGTAAAAGAAAAGAAACGTCTGGAAGTTGCGTTTAGTAAATAGAATCACATAACAAAGGTTCGTAGCCGACAGGCAGTCAAGCTGCCTGCGGTACAACCAGTTGATATGTGGACGCCCGCACTGGGGTGCTTTCGAGGCAAAAATGATAAAAGAAATAAGTAAAAACAATGTATCAGAATGTGTAAAAGTCATAAGGGAAAGTTTTATGACAATTATGCTAAGCCCTTTGTCCAGACATTTTTTTCCAAAAATAACGAATTAAGCAGCCATAGGTTTTGACTTCAATCTGTTTGTTATCAAACCTGCTTCGTAAACTTCATCCGGAGTTTTGTAGTCCAACCCCTGATGAATCCTTTCACTATTGAAGAACTTTACAAATTCCCCGAGACTTTTTCTCAGTTCCTCTGCGCTTGAATAATCCCGGAGGAAAATCCATTCGTACTTCAATGTGCGCCATGTGCGTTCGACAAAGATGTTGTCCTTGCAGCGACCGATTCCGTCCATGCTCATCTCAACGTTGTGAGACTGCAGAATCTCAACAAACGCCGCGCTGGTGTACTGAGAACCGCAGTCTGTGTTGAAGATTGCCGGAACTCCGTATTCTTCAAATGCATCTTTCACGCACTCCAGACAGAAATCAGTTTTCATTGAATCTGACAGCCGCCATGAAAGAATCTTTCTGCTATACAAATCGATTACAGCAGTGAAGTACATCATTCCCCACGGAGTCTTGATGTATGTGATGTCGGTTGCCATAACCTGATTTGAAAAGCGAATGAACTTGTTGCGGAGAAGATACGGAAACTTACCGTAAGGTGCTTTTCCAGCTCTTGTAGTCTTGAAAACAGGCTTCATGCCCTTAATTCCAAGCTCCTGGTAAAGATTCCTGATATATTTCTCTTTTGCCCAGTCCAATCCGAGCTTATTCTTCAGATGCATCGACATCTTTTTGTAGCCGTAGGTCTCATGCGTAAGCCATTCGTCAAAAACCTTCTTTGCACGCTCAAGCCTGATTTTGTTTTTTTCTGCCTTTCTTAGCTGCTTAGCCTCCCGGTTCTTAAGGTTTTCGTAATAGCATGCTTTTGAAATCTCAAGCAGTTTGCACTGTTCGGAAATCGTAAGCTTTGCTCCGTTTTTGCCTCTTAGCTTTGGAATTATCAGTTTTCAAGGTTCTCCAGCAAACTCCCGTTTTTTTTAAGAGATCAATCTCAAGTTGTTTCTTTCCAAGCTCCATGAGGATTGTCTCCTGCTGCTTTTCTAGAATTGCAATTTTTTCTTCAAGGGCTTTCTGTTCGTCTGTCAGAATCTTACCCTCGAGAAACATTGTAATCCATTCACTCAGTGTGCTCTGAGCTATATTGTATTTAATTGCAACTTCTGTGCGCTCAGCTCCGCTATGAAGTGCTTCTCTTACTGCATCAATTTTAAACTTATCTGGATATGCCTTTCTTTTTCGTCCCATAATTTGCCTTACTTTTATACTACTGCAAATTCGCTATTTTTGGAATTTTTTGTCCAGATTTTCGGCTTATTATAATACACAAGATATTCTGATGATATTACTATTTCAGGCGATATTTCAGAAGAAAAGATTGGGAAAATTAAAGGGTTTGTAACATTAGTTTTGCAGGATTATGGATTATCTGTGAATAATGAAAAAACACAAATATTAAGAAAATCTAACAGGCAAATCGTTACGGGAATTATTGTAAATCAAAAGTTATCGGTAGGAGCAAAAAAGAAAAAAAAGGTAAGACAGGAAATGTATTA
>JAILEY010000045.1 GCA_024687165.1 Treponema sp. | reverse complement strand
CGCAATACTCAAAACCGAATGTCTTTATAACAGATTTGGAAAGACAGCCGTTAAGAATCACCGAATCCCGATAAACCATGTGGAGGAGGCAGTCGGTTCATTTATTGATTTCTACAATACCGAACGTCCTAAGGAACGGCTTGGCGGGCTTAGTCCTGTCCAGTTCAGGATGAGCCGGAAGGATGTGTGACACAGAAGGTGCAGTCATCTGAAAGTCTGTGTCAGAGATAAAGCGCTTGATTTTTTTACTGCGACAGATATAATGCAGTAACAAAACAAACTGTTCCCGTATGGGAGCAGACACTAAATATAGTGTGTCCCTTTTCATCCGATTTTTTATTTTCTGTGTCATTATTTAGGTGCATATCAAAATGTGGAAATTTACAAAAAAGTTTCATATTGAGAAACAGAGTGTTTCATACTTAGAAACAAAAAGTTTCATGCTTAGAAACAAAAAGTTTTATATTTAGAAACAAAAAGTTTTATATTTAGAAACAAAGTGTTTCATGCGGAGAAACAAAGTGTTTCATGTGGCTGAAACAAGAACGGCCTCCGAAAATCTGTCAACAAAAAATATTGCACGAATAAAATTGAAGTGTTTTACTATAAAAAAATACGGAGTATATGTAATGAAATATCTTTGGCCATCGAAAATGATTTGACAATTATTACAACCGATGGAAATATTCCGTTTTATGATGTGAAAACTATTTGGTAATAAAATTATTCTCCACAGTTTATGACAGTCTCCCTTTTCCTATAGAAACATTTTAAACTTTTTTCTACAATATAACGGTTGTTATTCGGAGACACATTTATGAAAGTGAATTGTAAAATTGCAAAAAAGTTTTTTCTTGTTCCGGCACTTTTTTTTGTTTTATCAGTTTTTCTTTCCTGTATTAATTCGATTTCTTTTGACACTGAAAAAAAATCTTCATCAAACGAAGTTACTTTCCGCGGAATTATAAATCAGGGTGCGGCAGTTCCGTCTGAAATTGAAAAAGCCCTAACTTCAGTTCAGCTTGACGCAGCAAAATCTGCAGTTCCTGATATAAGCGGCGATGAATATCAATATTTTGCATATGCTTCTGCAGATGGTGTAGAAACAAAAATCGGCAATTTCGGCACAGATGAAAAATCTAAAGTTTTTGAAATTGGTCTTGTAAAGGGCGTTAGATGGACTGTTGTCTGCGGAATTAAAAAAGGTGGTGCACCTGCAACGGATGATAATATAGTTTTTAAAGACTCCTTCCCGGTTGAGCTTGACGACACAGAATCTGTAATGGTTCATACTTTTAGCCCTGTTCCTGTTACAGGCGGAAATGGAAGCATTAAGCTTGAGATGACCGTTAATTCTAATATCACAAAAGTTGTTGCTTCCTGCTCAGATGAAAACTGGAAACATGTAGTGGGTTCTGGACTTGGTGAAAGGTTAATTGGTGTATCAGATTCAATTGCAACTCTTGAAATTCTTAATATTCCAAGTGGCGTTTATGAAGTTACATTTAAATTTTGTAGAGGTACTTCTATTGCTTTTTTAACAACACAGAGTATTAATGTTGTAAAAAACATGGAAACAAACAAATGGATTTCTGACGGAACACTTGATTTGTTCTCCGTAACTGATTCAGTTACAACTTTTAATGTAACAGAAAATGTAGAAAAAAAATTTTTAGCTTCAACAATTTACGTTGGAGTGCCGGAAGGTGTACCTTCAGATGTTTACGCATCTAATGAAAACAGTGGAAGTTCTTATGAACCTCTTGCAAATGTACAGACTGCTTTAAGTAAAATTGCATCATCAGGTAATTCTTCAATAGATTACCGTATTTTTGTAAGCGGCACATTAAATGGAAATATAAATTTATCCGAGGCACTGAATGATAAAGCTCAGTCAATTACAATTGAAGGTCTTGGTGAAAATCCTACACTTAAGGGAACAGGCTCTACTTCTGTTATTACAGTTGCAACATCGAAGCCTGTTACATTCAAGAATGTAAAGATTACAGGGGGAAATGCGACAAACGGCGGCGGAATAAATATGACTGCCGGTTCAAAAGTAACGCTCGAAAGTGGTGCGCTGATTGGAGAAGATAAGACAGACCTGCCAGGTTCAAGCAAATATGGAAACAAGGCTACAAAAGGTGGCGGCGGTATTTACAATACACAAGGTACTCTTGTATTAAAGAAAGGTTCTAAAGTCTGCTATAACTATGAAGGTTATTCCAGCTACAATGGCGGTGAAGGTGGCGGCGGAATAAAACTCTTTGGCGGAAGTCTTACAATTTACGATGGTGCAGTTGTTTCTTACAATAAAACTACTACGCGCGGTGGTGGTGTTGATATAGATAAAGGTTCTTCTAATGCAAGTTTTGTAATGAATGGTGGTGAAATAATTCATAATGATTCAACCGGCTGGGGCGGCGGTGTTATTATGCGCAGCGTTAATTGCAGCTTTGATTTTAAGAGTGGAAAAATCAGTAATAATGCTGTTTCTGGTACAAGAAGTGACTGGGCTCCAAATGGTGGCGGCATCTTTATGGATGGCGGAATCTTTACGATGAGTGGGGATGCAGAAATTTCTTATAATGAAGCAGCACTTTATAATGGTGGTTTGAGCTTTGTTGGTGCAACGTGCGAAGTTCATTTAAATGGTGGTGTTATAAAAAATAATAAGGCTTTTCGAGGTGGCAGTGGTGCTGTAAGTATGGGAGGAAATCCTACAGTATTTACAATGAGCGGTTCAATTTCTATTCCTTTTGATGTTGAAGGAGATTCAGAACATAAAAATGATATTGAGCTTGCTGATGGAAAAGTTATAAAAATTACAGGTCCTCTTAGTCGTAAGGATACAAATCCGATTGCAACAATTATGCCTAAATCATATTCACGTGGTAAAACGCTTGTTGAAGCAGATGGTATAAATGTAACTGATCTTACCCCTTACAAAGATTTCTTTGCTGTTAAAAATACAGACTGGTTAGTAAATCTTTCTGCTGATAAGAAAAAGCTTGTTCTTGATGCTCCGATTTATGTTAAATCAACTGGAAGCTATATTACAACCGGGGACAATAAAACTACCGGTTCAAAATCAGATCCGTTTGACACAATTGAACATGCCTGCTCTGTAATGAATGATTCATCTGTGGATTATACGATTTATGTTGATGGTGAAATTAAATCAACAATTGGTAGTGATGATAAACCTTGTGGACAGCAAATTCCTTCAGCTGTTAATGCAAAATCTATAACAATCCGTGGAGCAAATACTCCTGCTTCAAGCGGCCCTGTGGATATTATCAATGGTGTTGTAAAAACTGACAGTACTAAAAATGCAAGAGCTTTAACACTTACAATTGAATCTTCACTTTCGGTAACAATTGAAAATCTTAAGATTACCGGCGGGCTTGCTGATAACGGCGGCGGTATTTATGTTTCAGGTCCACTTGCACTTACCCTTGGGGAAGATGTTGTTGTAACCGGCAATAGGGCTAAAGATTACGGCGGTGGAATTTATTTTGAGACTACAGCTTCAGAAGAACTTAAAATAAAAGGAAATGTAAAAGTTTACGGAAATACAAATTCTCAAACAGGGGACGCTTCTAATCTGTATATTCGGGAAGGTAAAAAAATTAATATTACCGGTGCACTTACAAAAGGAACTGGTGCAACTGCTGATAAAGCTAAAATCTGCGTAAGTACACAAGCTGATCCAACTCTTGAAGAGACTGTTGTGTTTACAAGCGACTACGGATATTCAGCGGGCGGATTTAATGCGGGTGTTGTTCCAGAAACATATTTCCGCGGTGACAAGTGGGGCGTAACTTCCGGTACAGGAGATTCTGCAGATGAAGCAGTTCTTGCCGCAAGCAGTGGCCAGATTATAATTGAACCTGTTTACGAAGACATTACAATCAAGGCTGATAAAACATCCTTCTTAAAATCTGCAGCATCAAAGGTTATGACATTCAGCGCAACAGGAAAAGACGGCGATGATGAAGTTCCTTTAACGATTGGAAGCGGCACAGGCAAAGTTTCACTTTCATATGCACTTTATTATCACGGTGAAGCAGTTCCAAAAACACAAGGTTCAACTACTTATTATACAACCGGCACAAATACATTCACACTCGGCAGCGCACTCCCAGTAGGCGATTATGTTGTAACCGTAACTGCAAGCTACAAAGACAGAACATATAGTGCAAGCTTTGAAGTAAAGATTAAGGATGGAAGTTTGTCTGCAAGTGAAGCAATAGATTACGTTTCTTCAATGGCTTCCGGCGAAAAACTTGCTATTAAAGGCACAATTACAGCAGATGACTTTACTGCGTTGAACACAGCATTAAAGGCAAGATATACAGCTTCTTCAAGCTTCAGCGTAGATCTTGATTTAAGTGCTGTTACCGGACTTACTGAAATACCTGCAAATGCTTTCAAGCAAAATAATGCCTTAAGAAGTGTCGTATTGCCGGATGGAATTACTAGTATTTGTTCCCATGCTTTTTATGACTGTAATAATCTTACAACTATAAATCTACCTGCTGGGCTTACAGAAATCTCTGGCTATGTTTTTTATGATTGTTATAAGCTTACGAATATTGAGCTTCCAGATTCTTTAAGAGTTATAGGGAGCAATGTTTTTAACAACTGTTCCAAACTTACATCAATTTCACTGCCTGAAGAGCTGACCGATATTGGAGAATGGGCATTTTTTAATACACGGCTGACTGAAATAACAATACCTTCAACTGTAGAAACTTTGACAGATAACTGTCTTTCTACTACAGATATTGTAACAGCAACTTTATCTGAAGGGGTTAAAACTATTGTAAATCATGCCTTCAGAGTTTGTATGAAACTTGAGGTTATAAATATCCCTGCATCCGTAACTTCTATTGGTAGTCAAGCTCTGTATATGTGTAAAAAACTAACTACAATCAATGTAAGCCCAGATAATACGGCATACAAGTCAATTGATGGTGTACTTTATAAATACAATGATGATGGAAGCCTTACTCTGTTTCATTATCCAAATGCAAAGGGAACAAGTTTTACAATTCCAGCTGATATAAATGTAACGGTAATAGGAGAGCATTTTAGTGACCAGTGGGCTTATAAATCTGACCTAGTTGAATTAACAATTCCTGCAAGTGTTACAGAAATAAAAGATTATGCATTGGCTTATATGGTAAACCTTGAGACAATTAACTTTACCGGCACAGTATCTCAATGGAATGCAATCACAAAGGCAACAAACTGGAAAGGTTACACCGGCGATGATGCTATAAAAGCCACCGTCGTCCACTGTTCCGACGGCGATGCAGACATATAAAAGCCTGTGTGCTTATCCGCAAGTTCTAAAGGGAAACGATCACACGGAAAATCTAACGATTTTCCATTTGATAAAGTACCAATTATTATCCTGATTTTGCGTTAGCAAAATCGAATCCGCGTGACAACCATCCGCACTGTGCGGATATTAAGCGTGCACGCTGCGGATGTTTCCTTTAATAAATTCATGCCTTTACAATAACAGGTTTCTTTTTTAAGGCTTCAAGAACATCATCCAATGGGGCACCCATTTTTTGTGCAGCAACCTCTGGAGATGCACCAAATTCTTTTATGGCAACAAGCGCATCTTCCACAGCTTTCTGCTGCATACCTTCTTCAATGCCGTCTTCTCTCCAGCCGCGGATTGCAATTTCTTCATCGAATTCAGTTAAACTCATACCCAGCACCTCTTCCTTCTGCTGCTTAAAAAATCCGTCCAAAAGCTTTTCACGGATTGCCCAGTCAACGGCTTCTGTAACAACTTCACTTGCAGATAAGCCCTTCTCTTTATTTTCAGAAATTCTTGAAACGTATCTCATGTAATCATACAGCGGTTTGCATTTTTTTTGAAGACTTTCGTTGTGATTTTTGTTGATGTTTATCATCGTTGCAGTCCATTCAAAGTTTCCGCTCTTATCAGCAATTTCAAAAGCGTCAGAAAGTTTGAGCTCGACTTTATCCGGCTTTTCAGCTGTTCCGTTGTAAAAAACAACAAACTGCGGATTTGGAATTTTAATCAGTGTTGAACGATATAACTCTTTTCCCTGACTGCTCAGGTGCATCTGGTAAAGCTGAGCAAAATACATCAAACCTCTCAGTGGCATATTTGGATTAAAGGTGCTCTGCTGTTCATACAAAGTCATCTGTGAATCAACAAGAAACGAAATGTCGTTGCGCATCGTAAGATAAATTACATTTTCAATCGTGTTGAGTTTAAGTGCGTTCGCATCTGTGTAAGAAGTTCCGTTCAGTGCATTGTAAAGCTCAAGACGCCACTGTTTACTTTGTTCGGTCTCACGTCCGAAAATCGCCTTGAAAAGTCTGTCTTTGATTTCTCTCTGTGTTCCTGACGGTAAAATTTTATTAAGCATATAGATATCCTCCTTATAAACTCCGCGTTAGCGGCGCTGCATGGAAGCAGCGTATAGCAGTTTTGACGAAGTCAAAATCTGCCATGATAAAAATTACATGGATGTAATTTTTATCATGCCTCCATATACTTATTAACCGAAGATATGCAAAAAAATTCAGTTCATTGTCATATTTGTGCACTTTTTTTATAATAACAGCTATGACTTACTTAATCGCGAGAGGACTTTTAATTCCGTTTTTGGGGACTGCTCTTGGTTCGGCTCTTGTTTTTTTTATGAAGCGGGAATTGAACACAAGGCTACAGAATATGCTTTCTGGCTTTGCGGCTGGTGTTATGGTTGCGGCTTCTGTCTGGAGTCTTTTGATTCCTTCCATGGATATGGTGAGTGACAGGGGAAAGCTTGCGTTTATTCCTGCTGCAACAGGATTTTGTGCCGGAATGATTTTTCTCCTGATTCTGGATAAAGTGATTCCACACATGCACCTTGATGAAAGTGAAGAAGGCATAAAATCGAATCTGCAGAAAACTACAATGATGGTGCTTGCTGTTACGCTTCACAATATTCCTGAAGGGATGGCTGTTGGAATTTTGTATGCGGGCTGGGCTTCTGGTTCTGCGCAGATTAGCGAAGCCGGTGCACTTACACTTGCACTTGGAATTGCGATTCAAAATTTTCCTGAGGGAGCAATTATTTCCATGCCGCTTCATTCAAAAGGACTTTCAAAACTCCGCGCCTGCTGGTACGGAATTCTTTCAGGGATTGTAGAACCTGCTGCGGGATTTTTAACAATCCTTTTAGCAAGCCGAATCGTTTCTATCCTTCCATATTTCTTGAGTTTTGCCGCCGGTGCAATGATTTTCGTCGTTGTAGAAGAACTTGTACCAGAAATGTCAGAAGGTGAGCACTCAAACCTCGGCACAATCATGTTCATGCTCGGCTTTGTTCTTATGATGATTCTGGATGTTGCACTGGGGTGAGAGGAAGAAAATAAGGAAACTTAGTGGAAATTTCCTCTAAATTGTGCAGTTTTTGTTTTATGAACAAAAATTAATAAATTTGTGCATGATTCTGTTTAACAAAATCGAATTTTTATCATTTATGAGTAATAAAATCAAATTCCATTACTCAAATTTAATTTTTTATTGATTCTGAGTAATAGATAATTAAATCTATTTCCCAAAATTAAAAAAAAATTGATTTTGGGAAATAGAACGTATATAATTTCAGTATGAAATTAATTGACGAAGTTCAACTTTGTACAGATTTTGAAAAGGTAATCAATTCTTTCCATGCAAGCGAAAAATATGACATTTATATAACTGGTTCAAATGCCTTTCTGCTTTCAAGCGATTTAGCAACTCTTTTTACTGGTCGAGTTTTTCAAATCAAAGTATTTCCTTTTTCTTTTGAATAAGGAATAGCACTTTATGGAGAATATTATGCAGAAAATTAAATGGGGAATTTTAGGAACAGCAAATATTGCTCGCTGGGCAACGATACCGGGGATCAAACTTGCAGAAAATGCAGAACTCTACGCAATCGCAGGAAGAAGTCTTGAAAAAGCAAAATCTTTCGCTGATGGATATGGCTTCCAAAAGTTTTACGGAAGCTACGATGAACTTTTAAAAGACAATGAAGTTCAGGCTGTTTATATTCCGCTCCCAAATCATCTTCACAAAGAATGGGTAATCAAAGCCCTTAAAGCAAAAAAGCACGTTCTTTGTGAAAAGCCTCTTGCCTTGAACACAGCCGAAGCCTGCGAAATGTTTGCCGTCGCAAAAGAAAACGGCCTTCATTTGATGGAAGCTTATGCCTATCTCCACAGTCCGTATATTCAGAGCTTAAAAGATGACATCAAAAACGGAATCATTGGTGATGTTGATTTTATCGACACTGCTTTCGTGACACAGGGCTACAAAGAAGATTTCCGCCTTTACAAAGAATTTGGCGGCGGGGCTTTTTATGATTTAGGTTGTTACTGTACGACTATGATTCTTTCTCTGATTGATTCTGAAGTCGAAAGTGTTAAAGCCTGTGCAGAATTTTCTGATCGCGGTGTTGATAATTTGACTACAGGTTTTGTTCGATTCAAAAATGGAGCAAGGGCTTCTTTTAATACCGGAATGATTTTTGGAAACAGTTCAAATTCAAGATTCGACCGCCTCTACATTCATGGAACAAAAGGAAGCATTCGCTCTGATGTGGAATATAATCAGGCTGGAAGTTTGAGCTACGAGATTTTTACACAAGATGGAGTTATACAGCGAAAACTCGAAGTTCCGCAGAATTATTCTCTTGAAATTGAAGAGCTCGGCCGTTGCATCCTTGATGGAGATACTCCTTTTGTAAGTCCAGACTTTTCTATTAAAAATGCAAAACTTATGGATGCTGTTTTACAGGAAATCGGATTTTAGGGGAAGATGCATCAATAGTCTTTACCTTCTCTGTCCCTTTTTGTAATCTCTTGGTGACTGGTTGAAATACTTCTTAAAAGTTTCGGCCATGTAGCTGGCTCCGGAAAAGCCTGTTGCTTCGGCGATTTCTGTCATTGTCATTTCGCTTGAGGCAAGCAGATCGGCGACTTTGCGGCATCGGTATTGTGCAAGATATTCTATCGGGGATTTTTCAGTCAGCTTGTTGAAGATCTGGTTGCAGAGACTTTGGCTGACTCCACCGGCATGTGCAATATCGTTCAAAGAAATTCGGTCGCGGTAGTGCTCGTCAATAAAAAGCATCATATCTTTTAGTCTTGAGTTGTGACCGGAACTTTCTTCCATGCTGTGAACGTGTACGCGGTATGCCTCTGTAAAGCGGCGCATGATTATGTCCCAGATTTCAAAAAAATATTTTGTGATTAAAAATTCGTTTCCTTTGCATTTATCTTCCATTTCTATCATAAGTCGAAAGATTGAAGATGCGTCAAAATCTTCTGCTTTAAAATGCACAAAGGGAACAGTTTTGTCTAAGATAATCGGGCGCACTGCCTTTTCTTCTACCGCAAAACTTGAGCAGATGATTTTTGGATGAAGAACTGCAATTATGTATCTTGAAACTTCATTTGTTGTGGAAAGTGAATAATGGATGCAGCCGGAATTTACAAAAAGAGTGTCGCCTTTTTTCAACTTAACGAGAGTGCCTTCAACCATGTATGCCATTTCTTCGCTTTTAAGTGAAATAATCTCAACTTCTTCATGATAGTGAGGAACACGTTCCCAGTCGCAGCCTTTTACGATGTAGCCGTCAAAAATGTATGATGGAAAAGACGGATCGTTGTATCTTACGACTTCTGAGCCATCCTTTCGCTTTATGATTATGCCGCGTTTAACGTTCTTAAACTGCTGATCCATGCAAATATTATAACAATCTTATTTTTTATTTGCAATTTTGTTATTAAATAATGAAAATTTTATGGTTTTCTTACAAAAAAATGTTCGCTAGAATAATATATATGGAATTCATAAACGCAAACGACATTAAAGAATTATCAAATCCCGGCGTCGTGTCGCGACAGCTTTTGAACCCGGAAAATTCAAGCAGTGAGCGGGTGACCATTACCGAAGTTCACCTTGTTCCAGGAGCCAGCCAGCCTCGCCACACTCACGACGCGTCGGAGCAAATCTGGTACGCCGTCAAGGGCAGCGGAAAGCTTCTTCTTGCCGACGACAAAGAAAAGGATTTCAAGGCGGGTGATGTTGTGCGATTCGCCGACAAAGACGTTCACGGTCTTTTAAACGACGGTGACGGAGAATTTATTTACGTTTCTGTTACTGCTCCTCCAATCAACTTTGGCTACGCATATAGAAATAAAAAATAAAAATATGGAAATCGATTATGGAAGAATTTATCAGATTAGATGAAAGTTATCTTTTGCAGGCAGCAGAATTGTTCAGCTCTTCATTTGCGGGTGAGCCTTGGAATGACGACTGGAGCGACAAAAAAATGCTTGAAAATTACATAAAGGAAGTTTCGCTCGGTTTCAATGCGCTCAATTACGGTCTTTTGATTAACGGAAAGCTTTGTGCCATTGCGCTTGGCTCAATCCGTCACTGGTGGGAAGGTGCCAATTACAACATTGAGGAATTCTGCGTTTCAAAAGATTTGCAGGGAAAGGGAATCGGAAGCTGCTTTATGAAAATGATTGAGGATGACATAAAGAAAATGGGAGTTGCAGGCATTTTTCTTCAGACTGACATCGA
This sequence comes from Treponema sp., assembly GCA_024687165.1. Lineage (GTDB taxonomy): Bacteria > Spirochaetota > Spirochaetia > Treponematales > Treponemataceae > Treponema_D. The sequence continues at coordinate 726 of JAILEY010000045.1, read as the reverse complement.
CAAGCCTTCATTCAAATTTTATACGAAAAACGGATTTTCAAACCTTGAAAAGCACGTGAGCATGTTTAAGAGCGTTAAATAAAGGAGCAAACAATTGAAATTCCAGCACGCAGAAAAAGCAGACCTTGAAGAAATAATTCAGCTTTACAAAAATGCAATCGCAAAAATGGACGAGCAGGATATTCCCCAGTGGGACGAAGTTTATCCAGACAGCACGATACTGGAAGACGACGTAAAGAAAAATCAAATGTTCGTCGGAGAGAAGGATGGAAAAATTGCAGTCTGTTTTGTCTTGAATGAAGAATGTGACGAAGAATACAAAAATGGAAAATGGATTTGCCCGGACTCACGCTTTTGTGTTATTCACAGGCTCTGCGTAAACCCTGACTTCCAAAATCAGGGAATTGCAGGCGAGACAATGAAGCATATTGAAGAAGTTTGCCGGGCTCAAAAATACGATTCAATCCGCCTGGACTGTTTTACGCAAAATCCATATTCAAAGCGGCTGTACGATAAGTGCGGCTACACTGTCACAGGCTATGCGGACTGGCGAAAGGGACGTTTTGAGCTTAGGGAAAAGAAATTGTAAGTCCTTCAATCAAAAGTAACCTTAAAATATACAGTAATGGAGGTTTCTAATGAATCATAAAGGGACTGTAAGAATAGAAACAGACAGACTAATTCTCAAACGGCACAGAACAGAAGATGCTGAAGCTATGTTCAAAA
>JAILEY010000081.1 GCA_024687165.1 Treponema sp. | reverse complement strand
TACAAGACGATATACATTTGCAATTTCACCAGTCATTGGTCAGGATACAGATATTCCTGCTCCAGACGTTAATACAAACGCACAGACAATGGCATGGGTTCTTGATACATACAGTCAGCTTCAGGGAAAGCCTTGTCCTGGGGTTGTTACAGGTAAGCCGATTGAACTTGGCGGATCTAAAGGAAGAAATTCTGCAACAGGCCGAGGAGTTTATTTTGCAACAAAGCTTCTTCTTGAAAGTGAAGGACGCTACCTTGACGGAATAAAAGTTGCAATTCAGGGGATGGGAAACGTTGGCGCAAATGCCGCAAGAATTTTCTATCACCGCGGAATAAAAATTGTTGCAGTAAGCGACATTGACGGCGGACTTTACTGCGAAGATGGACTGAACATTCAGCAGATTTCACAGCATCTTGAAAAAGGAGGAAGTTTAAAAGATTACAACGCAGAAGGTGTTACTCACATTACAAACAAAGAACTTCTTTTATGCGATTGCGACGTTCTGATTCCTGCAGCCTTGGAAAATCAGATTACAAAAGAGATTGCAGAAAATGTTAAGTGCTCATATGTAATTGAAGCTGCAAACGGTCCAACTTCAAAAGAGGCTGATGAAATTCTTGAACAGCGAGGAATACTTGTTGTTCCTGATATTTTTGCAAACTCAGGTGGAGTTGTTGTTTCATATTTTGAATGGGTTCAGAACATTCAGGAACTTACCTGGGACAGAGAAAAAATCTGCCAGATGCTAGAACAGCTGATGACAAAATCTTTTGGTGAGATTCAGGATATACGTGAAGAATGTAAATGCAATTTCAGAATGGCCGCATATATTCTTGCATTAAGGAAGCTTCTTCGTGCAGAAGAAATGAAAGGCATTTTCCCTTGATCAACTTTTAAAAGATATTTTTATAATACCTCCAGAGGATTGTTCTGCCCTTCCCACAGGACAATCCTCACCTTTTTTATAATTGTAAAAATCGGAAGAGATTAAAATAAATGATTGACTAAAATTTATATCAATATTAAATTCAAGCAAAGACAAAGAAGTCGGACTCATTAAATTGGGCCCGGCTTTTTTTATTTACAGACAATCTGCGGAGGATAATATGACTGAAGAAATCAACTACGTATTAAGACCAACTCAGCCTTATTTTATTATTGATACAATCAACCTTCAGCAGGAAATTTATTTAAAAGACGGAATAAGTCATTTTTACCAGTTCAACACAAACGAAGAAATTTCTCCGCGCATAGTTCCTGACGCATGCATAGACATTCTTTTTGAATACGATCCAGAACGCCCCGGACACATGCACTCATACGTTGCGGGAACAAAACTTGAATTCATGACAGACCCGAGGCTTTTTCATAAGGAAGTTTTTGGAATCAGATTCATACCTGGAAATCATCCTTTAATGCTGAACATTACTATGAAAAAATTACTCAACAACAGATTCAATACAGAAGAAGTTTTAAACGGCGACAAGGAATGGTTAAACCTCATGGCACAAAAAACTGATTTCCACGAGCGTATAAAAATTTTTCTGGAATACTACACAAATATTGAAAAAGCAAAAACAAGACTCTACGGGAAAAACGAACTACTGCAGGCCGTAAAGAAATTCACATACGAGTCAAATGGGAAAATAAAGATTCACGATCTTGAAGAACGAACAGGTTATACTGAACGCTACATAAACAAAATCTTCATTGAAGAGATGGGATTTTCTCCAAAGATTTTCTGCAAGATTATTCAGTTTCAAAAAGCACTGGAAATTCTAAACAGCGGACGCCCTGAAAATATGACTAAGACTTCTGTTGAACTTGGCTACTACGATCAAAGTCAGTTCATCCGTGACTTCACGAAATTCTGCGGAATTACGCCGTTGAAATATTTAAAGATGCGTGAAAAACTTTCAGGCAGTTTAAAATAAAAATTGGCTCCCAGTCGTGTTGAGCAGTCCCAAACCAACAGAAAGCCAATTTTATTTAATCTTTAATAACTCTATTTGATTGCTATTAAATAAAAACTTTACCCAATCAAAGCGTTCATTGCTTTAACGAATGCAACAGGGTCGCTGATTTCGCCGCCGTTTACGAGAAGTGACTGTGAAAGGAGAACTTCACTCACGTTCTTTACGTAATCTTCTGAAACATCGCCTTCAAGTTTTTTAACGATCGGATGATCTGCATTAACTTCAAGAATTGGTTTTACAAGACTTTCACCGCCCTGTCCCATTGCTCTCATCATGCGTTCCATCTGCATTGTCGGATCATTTTCATCAACAACAACACATGCAGGACTGTCAGAAAGACGCTTAGAAAGAACAACATCCTTTACGCGGCCTTCAAGAGCTTTTTTGATTTTTTCCTGAACAGGCTTAAATGATTCTTCCTTTTTCTTTGCTTCGTCTTTATCAATTCCAAGTTCTTCATCACTACCGGCGCGGTTAACAGCCTTAAGTTCAAAGTCCTTGTATTTTCCATAAGCAGGAATAACGATATCATCAATATCATCAGCCATAATAAGAACTTCAAACCCCTTGTTTTTGTATGCTTCAATAAGTGGAGAATTACGAAGATTCTTTTCATCGTTTCCGCTGATATAATAAATTGCCTTCTGATCAGTCTTCATACGCTGAACATAATCAGCAAATGTTGTCCATTTATCATCTCCGTTTCCACTTGCATCTGTTGATTTAAATCTGATGATTTCTGCAAGTTCATCGCGGTTTGCAAAATCAGAATAAAGCCCTTCCTTAAGTGGACGATTATAATTCTTTACGAAAGCTGCATAATTTTCCAGAGTCTTCTTTTCGTCTTCTGTAAGAGCTGCACCGTTTTCTTTTTTCTCTTCTACTTTTTTGCCTTCATCACAAAGCTTTTTGAATTCAGACAAAAGTTTTTTTACAGACTGAGTTTTAATATTGTCGAGGATTCTGTTCTGCTGCAAAATTTCACGGCTAACGTTCAAAGGCAAATCTTCACTGTCGATAATACCGCGGACAAATCTCAAATATGACGGAAGCAATTCACGGTCATCATCTGTAATGAAAACACGCTTAACATAAAGCTTCACACCGCTCTTATAATCAGCCTGGTACATGTCAAAAGGTGCATGTGACGGAACATAGAACAATGTTGTATATTCCTGAGTTCCTTCCGCATGAGTGTGAACATGCATCAACGGATCTGTTCCATCATGAGCAATTGATTTATAGAATTCATTGTAATCTTCTTTTTTAAGTTCAGACTTTGATTTTTTCCATAGGGCACTTGCTGAATTTACTTTTTCAGTTTTAGTTTCAGTTCCTTCCTGCTTTCCGTCTTTATCATATTTATTCTGTGTGTAAGTAAGATAGATTGGGAATGCAATGTGATTTGAATATTTTTTGATTAAATCTTCAATCTTCCATCTTGAAGCATATTCCTTACTGTCTTCATTAAGGTGGATTTCAATTGCAGATCCACAAGTTTCAGCTTTATCAAATCCGTATTTACAGAAAGCTTCGTTCTTGCAGTCAAGTTCTTCAATTTCATAAGAATTAGTTCCGTCAGAGAACCAGTGATAAACTTTTCCATCCCCGGCAGCCTTGCGTGTATAAACATCAATTTTTGAAGCTGCCATAAATGCAGAATAGAAACCTACACCAAACTGACCAATCAAATCTGACTGAGTGTTTGTTTCAGAAAGTTTTTCAATAAATGCCTTTGTTCCTGAACGTGCAATTGTACCAAGGTTGTTGTTAAGATCAGCCTCGTCCATACCGATTCCAGAATCCTGAACAGTAAGAACATTTTTTGCTTCATCAAAAGTAATGCTGATTTTAGGATCGAATTTTACACTTTTATATTTGTCATCGCTTACAGTAAGATACTTGAGTTTGTCCAGAGCATCAGAAGCGTTGGAAACAATTTCACGAAGGAAAATGTCCTTATTAGAATACATGCTGTGAATGATAAGTTTTAAAAGCTGATTTACTTCAGTTTGAAATTCATGTTTAGCCATATCGGCCTCCTAATAATATTTATGCGAGTTTGTGTAGCAAACTCGGGGTTTCAGACATTGACGGAGACAATGGCTGAAACACGTTTACTTCAGTTTGAAATTCATGTTTAGCCATAATTACAATAGACTCCTATAAAAAAGCAATTTTATATACAAGGTCAAATGTCAAGTTTCAAAATTAAATATGAAAAAAATCAATTCACAGCGGGTTCTCATCCCGAAAAAAGGCTTCCGCGCTCCGCTTGTGCAGATTTTTTTCGGTCTGTGACCCCGCTTCCATTGATTTTTAAGCGTCTTCTTAAAACTCGATATTAATCTTATAAATAAAAGTAATAAAAAGGGAAAAAAAATGCAAATTTTATAATAGTACTGTAGCGTTGAAAATTAACAGTATTAATAGTAGAATGTGGAACGGTTTTAATCGTTCTTTACTATAAATAAGAACTCTATTTATCTATATGAGGGTGAGAAATATGGCTGAAATTCATGAATCTGGAGAAGACTACCTTGAAGCAATTCTTTGTCTAAAAGAAGAAAATGGAATTGCACGTGCTGTTGATGTTGCACGCCGCCTTAATGTTTCAAAGCCAAGTGTAAGCCGGGCAATGGGAATTCTTCAGGAATCAGGCTACGTTACGCTGGGAAATATCGGGTCCCTTGAGCTGACTGAAAAAGGTCTCAAAAAGGCAAAATCAATTTACAGCCGCCATATTCTGCTTACAGATTTTCTTGTTAAAATCACAGGCGTTTCAAAAGAACAGGCAGAAGAAAACGCATGCAAAATTGAACATGATATTGATGAAGATGTAAGAAAAGGCATCGAAAAATGGATGAAGAAAAATTCATAATCAGTCTTCATCTGTAAAATTTTAATTATTATATAGAAGAGAAATATTTTTTAGAGGAATAAAAATGGCATCAAAATCACACGGAACTCACACTGATGACAATCACAAGGCACTCTGGTCTGGAAGATTTGCAGAAGGTCCGGACGCAGCAGCCGTTGAATTTGAAACTTCAATTTATGTTGATGAAAGAATGGCTTTGGACGACATTCACGGTTCAATCGCACACGCAACAATGCTTGGAGACAGCGGAATCATCAGCAAAAAAGAAAGTGCAGAAATCGTAAAAGGTCTTAAATCAATTGAAAAAGATCTTGAAAACGGCACACTCAAAATTGATTACAGCGCAGAAGACATTCACTCTTTTGTTGAAGCAACTCTTACAGACAGAATCGGTGAAGCTGGGAAAAAAGTTCATACAGGAAGAAGCCGCAACGATCAGATTGCACTTGATGAACGCCTTTATCTTAACAGAATCATTCCGTGTCTTCAGAACGAAATTATCACTCTGATTGAAACTCTTACTTCAATTGCAGATAAACACAAGAACTCACTTCTTACAGGATACACTCACATGCAGCATGCTCAGCCTGGAACTCTTGCACAGCATCTTTTAGCATGGGCATTTATGCTTGAGCGTGACTGGGAGCGTCTTGAAGATTCCCTTAAAAGAATTTCAAAATGTCCTCTTGGAAGCGGTGCACTCCAGGGAAGCACTTTACCTTTGGACAGAAAGAGTGTTGCAAAGCAGCTTGGATTTGAAGACGTAACAGACAACTCACTTGATACAGTTTCAGACAGAGATTACTGCATTGAGTTCACATCTGATTTTGCACTTCTTCAGTCACACCTCAGCCGCATGTGTGAAGAACTTGTTTTGTGGAGTACAACAGAATTTTCTTTTGTTGAAATGAGCGAAAAATGGTCAACGGGCTCTTCAATCATGCCACAGAAAAAGAACCCTGATTTTGCAGAACTTATCCGCGGAAGAACTGGAAAAGTTTACGGAGATCTTATAAATCTTCTTACAATGGTTAAGGGACTTCCACTTGCCTACGACCGCGACATGCAGGAAGACAAAGCTCCTCTTTTTGAAGCACTTGATACTGTTGAAGGAAACATTAAAGTTTTCACAGCAATGATTTCAAGCTGCAAATGGAATACAGAAAAAATGGCTGCAAGCTGTGAAGGCGGATTTGCAAACGCTACTGATCTTGCAGAATATCTTGTTAGAAAAGGAATGCCGTTCCGTACTGCACACTCAGTTTCTGCAAGTGCCGTAAGAAAAGCAATTGATGCAGGACTTACAAAAATTGAAGATCTCTGCATGGAAGAGCTTAAAGAATGTTCACCGCTGATTGATGAAGATGTTTACGATAAACTTACACCGGAAAGCTGTGTTGAAAACAGACAGACAATCGGTGCTCCATCTTCAAAGACAACAGCAGTTCAGGTAAAAAACCTCAAATCATTCTGCAAAAAAAACAGCAAAAAATAAAGTAAAGGAAAAGACTATGAAAAAGATTTTTAAAGCATTAGTAATCGCAGCAGCTGTAGTTTCAGCATTTTCAGCTGTATCATGTAAAAAGTCAAACCGCGCAAATCAGTTCATTTTAGGACTTGATGATTCATTCCCTCCATTCGGTTTCCGCAATGAAAAAAATGAAGTTATTGGTTACGACATCGACCTTGCAGAAGAAGTTGCAAAGCGCATGGGAAAAGAACTTGTATGTCAGCCTATCAACTGGGACACAAAAGAACTTGAACTTAATAACAACAACATCGACTGCATCTGGAACGGTCTTACAATTACAGAAAAAAGACAGAGTGAAATGATCTTTACAAAGCCTTACATTGAAAACGCACAGGTTGTTGTAGTAAAGAAAAGTTCAGGCTTCACTACCCTTGCTGACCTTAAAGGAAAAACAATCGGTGTGCAGGCTGGATCTTCTGCTCAGGACGCAATCAACGCAAATCCTGAATTCAAAGCATCTGTAAAAGAAATTGTTGAATTTGCAGACAATGTTACAGCAATGAATGACCTTGAATTCGGAAATCTTGACGGTGTTGTAATGGATGTAACTGTTGCAAACTATAACATTGCACAGGGAAAAGCAGCTCTCACATGCATTGAAGAATCACTCTCTCCTGAAGAATACGGAATCGCATTCAAAAAAGGAAATGTTGAATTAAGAGATAAAGTTCAGACTATTCTTGAAGAAATGGCTGCAGACGGAACAGTTGCAAAAATTTCAACAAAATGGTTCGGCTCTGATATTTCATTGATTGGAAAATAATCTGAATCATGAACAACATAAATTTGAAAAGCCTGATTAACATCCTGATTGAAGCAACAGGAACAACTCTTCAGGTTTTTCTTTTAACATTAATTTTTTCAATACCACTGGCACTTGTCATCTGTGGCGGCAGAATGTCAAAGTTCAAGCCGCTTGCAATGATTACAAATATTTTTCTTCTGATTATCCGCGGTACGCCACTGATGCTTCAGCTGATAATCGTATACTTTGCACCGCTCTATATTTTTCATGCAGGCTTTGACAGATTCACCGCAGCAATCATTGCAATCGTTGTAAACTATGCAGCATACTTTGCAGAAATTTACCGCGGCGGAATTCAGTCTATTCCAATCGGTCAGTATGAAGCTGCAAAAATTCTCGGCTTCTCAAAAGACCAGACCTTCAGAAAAATTATTCTTCCTCAGGTTATAAAAAAAATCATGCCTGCAATGGGAAATGAAGTAATCACTCTTGTAAAGGATACGGCTCTTGTACAGGTACTTGGAGTTGCTGAACTTTTTCATGTTGCAAAAACACAGGGCGGGCGTCTTGCAAGCGTAATACCTCTGTTCATAGCAGGTTTAATTTATTTTGTTTTAAATGCAATTGTTTCAGCAGCATTCAATTTTGCAGAAAAGAAACTGGACTATTATAAATGAATGAAATAATCAATGTTCAAAATTTAAATAAAAAATTCGGAAGTCTTGAAGTTTTAAAAGACATAAACTTTACGGTACATGAAGGCGAAGTTCTTGGAATTATCGGGCCAAGCGGAAGCGGAAAATCTACACTTTTAAGATGCATCTGCCAGCTTGAAAAAGTTACAAATGGTTCAATTTCGATTTGTGGAACTCCAATGGTAACAGACGGAATTTACGCAGACAAAAAAACTCTTCATTCAATCGGGATGAACGTTGGTCTTGTGTTCCAGAATTTTAACCTCTTTCCGCATCTTTCAGTTCTGCAGAATATTACAGAAGCTCAGCGCCTTGTTCTAAAAAAATCAAAAGAAGAAAGTGAAGCTTGTGCAATGGATCTTCTTGCAAAAATGGAACTTGAAACAAAAGCCTTTGCATATCCGTGTGAATTAAGCGGCGGACAGCAGCAGCGTGTAAGCATAGCACGTGCACTTGCTCTAAAGCCTCAGGTACTTTTTTTTGACGAACCAACTTCTGCACTTGATCCTGAATTAACCGGAGAAATTCTTGCAGTTATCCGTGATCTTGCAAAAGAAAAAATGACAATGGTTGTTGTTACTCACGAAATGTCTTTTGCCCGCGACACAAGCGATCACATTATTTTTATGGATGGCGGATTGATTGTAGAACAGGGAAATCCACAGGATGTAATTAATAATCCGAAAACAGAAAGAATGAAGACTTTCTTAAAAAGATTTAATCAGTAAGATTTAAAAGAAAATATACAGGAATCAACTACCATTGTAGGCCAGACCGAAAAAAGGCTTCCTTCCTTCGGTCGTACAGATTTTTTTTCGGTCCGCTCCCACACTTCCGTTGATTTCTAAGTCTCTTCTCATAAATCAATATTAATTTTTTTACCACTGATTTCGATAAATGACTTTTGTAATCGTCTTATTCCATTTGCTGCATTTTACAATAATCATGTCAACATCATAATTTCGCAAAGATCGATTCATCTGAATAACATATTTTTTTTCAGAACCATTATGAATTCTATCTTCATCAACAATCCAATAATTGTGAAGCTTTTTTCCACAACAGTCATAAACTTCAACATCAAAATCATAATCACTAAGACTGCCAGTATAAGTCAACATAATCTCATCATTGTGGCAGCTTGGAAGATATGCACTTTTTATGCTTGGACTATCAAAATCGTCCAGAATTGCAACACAAGATGTAAGCCCCATAACGGCAAAACAAATCAATGCGGCAAATACACCGCGCAAACGCTTATTGTTTTTCATAAGATAACCTCTCTTTAATTTCTTTATGACTATATAATAAACGAGAAGCCGTCTAAGTTACATTTAAGGGAAAAATTTGCAGATAAAGTGGAAGATTATGCAGGGATAAACTGTTTATACTCAATAATCGCAACTTTCTGGCTGAAGGAAAAACAGAGTTAAATGCAGCTTAGAAAAACTACATACTGGCTACAAGTATTGGATTCTTAATCTCTTTTACCTGTAAAAGTGATTTATCATTTGTTACAAAATAATCACAATCATAACAATGACATGCAGAAATCTGTAATGCATCCATTCCTTTTAAAAAATCATATTGCGATCGAAGTTTGCCGGCATAACTCGCAATTTCAGTATTAATATCATTTTTTTTTATATCAAGATAATTCTGAAATTCATAATAATTCTGAATCTTTTGCTGATTATCAAATTTATATGGATTTACCATATATTCCATATCTGTGATAACAGAGGTATAAAACTGAGAATTTTCATTTGCTGATTTGAAAATAAAATTCTTTACCTTATCAAAATATAAAGGAGATTTATCAAGAAAATAAATTATCGGAGCTGTATCGAAAAAATTCTAGAGGACACGGTCATCTCTCATTTTACTAACAAAATCTTGAGCATCATCAGCATTAGTTGCATGAATTGCGAATGATTCTAACTTTTCAAGAGTTATAGATTTTCTTACAGAATGCGGTTCATCAAGCAAAGTAATAATTACACTTTGATTTTTGTAAGGATTAACAGTTTCTGTTGTAATATAATTTGCCCCATCATAATATCCATGAACACTTACCATTTAAACCTCCTCGCATCAAAAATAAAAAATGATGCAACTTATACAGTTTAATCGAACTGAAATTATCCAAAGGATAAATTGATTTATCTTTTATATATTTGAAAATATCCTTTACATAACCATAGGTTATCCTTTACATAAATTGATTTATCCAAAGGATATTTTGATTTATGTAAAGGATATTTGAATTTATGCAAAGAATAAATTTAAAGAAAAAAACAACGGGTCTTGAAAGCAAATGAACTTACAAGACCCGCTGACTTTTTAAATTAACATGAGATTTACAATCTCTTCAAAAAACTGTTTGCCTTTACAGCAGTTAAGTCAATATGAGCATTATTATTTTCATTTAGTCTGCGGAATTCTTCTTTTATGTTTTTTTCTTTGTCGCTTTTCTCATCAGTAGAATCATGGCGAAGTCTTGAGATTTCTGCAACATATAATTTTTCTAATTCATAAAAACTTGCAAACTGAATGATATAATCTTTTATCTGACTTTTTTTATTATTTCTGTGATCTTGGATTAACGCAACTACAACTGAAGCAATAAGAGCAATTACAGAACCAATGCAAATATTCAATGTTTCATTCATATTTTTTTTCTCCTCTTTCTTCCTTAATTCCTAATACACAAAGCAGGAACTACGCAAGTGCCTACATACCCATTAGTTTCTGGATAACCGATACTCGAGATATTATAAATTTCATATGCACGCGTTGAACTTGGAGAACGCAAGTACCAATAAGCACGGTATTCATCACTTCCGATTGCACCAGTTGCTAGTGAAAAATCTGTATCTAGTCGTTTTCGTGCATGATTATCAGCAAAATATGAAGTATTAAGTGCTTCGCTATGACTTAACAAGAAAAGCTTATCATCTGTGTTATCACATTCATATTGATTTGTTTCGTTAACTGTTGTACTTGCAGAATTATCAACTTTTGTTGTTATTATTTTTGACTGCAAGCTGCTGGTAAATGCTGTGCTAATAAATCCTTTTCCGTTAAAAGTGCTGTCACTTCTTGTTCTTTTTGTATAGCTAAGACCATTCAAATATGCTCGTACCCGGCTTTCTTTGTAATTGTTGTAGTAAACAGGGCTTCCACTTATTGTACGAATATAAGTAATGTCGGAGTCATAATATTCACAAACTACAAGTCCATTTTCTGCAACTAAAAGTTTTCCAGTTGCTGTTCCACCAGTGCCATCAATGTCGTAATTTTCATCAACAACACGCCACTTGATTGGTTCAACCTTGAAATAACGGTACGTCGTTCCATCATGTCCAGCTGCTGTTGTACCATCTCTGTATGTAGGAACATTATTGTAAACTTTTTCTGCTTGCTTTACATACCAGGCGCCATCGCTTCCTTTGTAGTAGGTGTAGTCGCCACGCACTACGCTTTTTGTTTCGTCAACAGTTACAGTTTCAGACTTCAAACTTTGCGGAAAATCGCCAAAAAGAACATAATTTGCTTCTGTACCAGCAGTTCCATTCTTGTTTGCCCCTGTAAGTACTGTATACGGTGTACCTTTAAATCCATTATCATCTTCATCCTGTGGCACCCCACTCGATACGCCCGCTGAATTCGAACAGCTGGTAAAACACAGTGCAGATATAAAGCATACAAGTGCAAAAATTTTTGTTAATTTTTTCATGTAAAATCCTCCAGATAAAGTCTTTATTTTTTGAAAATTATAAAATACCAGCCACCATTCCGCTAGTTTGCTGACTTTGCCAAAATTCATGAGCCAACTCATTATTTTTTCATGAGTAATATTGATTGCTCCTTTAGCAACGTATGGTTATACTGAACAAAATGAAAAAGTTAATTTTAATTGATGATCATAAAATGCTTAGAAAAGGTATCTCGTCTTACATATCAGAAAACACTGACTGGGAAATCCTTGCAGAAGCGGAAAGCCTTGATGAAATTCCTGAAATCATAAAAAAGAGCAATTCTGAAAAAGACAAAATCGTCGCAGTTGTAGACATTCAGATTAAGGGAAATCCCGATTACACATACAAGGGATTTGAAGCGGTAAAATTACTTTTAAAAGCAAATATTCCAAGCGTAATTTTTTCAAGCCACGATTCAGGTGCCTATATTGAACGCGCAATGAGCAGTGAAGTTGGAGCTAAAGGTTTTGTTTCAAAATTGAGTGATGAAAAGATGCTGCTTGATGCAATCAATACTGTTGCAGACGGAAAAACTTTTGTTCAGCCGGATCTTGTTGCATCCCTTATGGAAATAAATTCCCTTCTTTCAATTCTCACAAAAAGAGAAATGCAGGTTGTTAAACTGATTCAAGACGGACGCACAAACGACGACATTGCATCAAAACTTCAAATCAAACATACAACACTGGAAAATTACATCAGCATAATTTACGACAAAATCGGCTGTCGCGACCGTGCGGGCTTGCTTGAAAAACTAAGGTGATACTGTCACAATAAAGCTATGAATCCTTCAGAAATAAATATTGCGGTTTTTCAGTTTGTTGAACTTCTTTCTATTATTTCAGTTTTATGTATTTCCTTTATTATCTTTCTTTTGTCTTACATCAAAAACCGAGATAAAAACAGAAGCCTTGAAGAGCAGAATAAAAAAGAGCGTCTTGTTACAGAAACAATTACACAGGTTCAGGAAAACGAAAGAAGCCGCATAAGCCGGGATCTTCACGACACGGTTACTCAGGATATCAGAACCGCACTTATCTACACTCACAAGCTTCGCGATTCACAAGGTCTCTGTGAAGGACAAAAAAATCTGCTTCAAAAAATCCAGAAGATAGAAGAAGAGAATCTTAAAAATATCCGCAACATTATCCGAAACCTCACACCAAGCGAAATTGAAACTGCATCCATCACACAGCTGCTTTCTGAATTATGCGAAAACACAAATGAATCGGGTCTAGTTGAATGTAAATTTTATGCCGCACCTTCAGCTCTTCTTACAAAAATTTCGGAAATCTCTACAGAACAGAAGTTGAATATTTTTAGAATCATTCAAGAAAGTATTACAAATGCAGTAAAGCATTCAGGCGCAACAGAAATCAGTGTAATTGCGAGAGAAGAAACTGACACAGATAACAACTGCACAGGTCTTTTATTTATGATTAGCGATGACGGATCGGGATTTAATTCTGACACAACAACCGGCAGTGCTGAACAAAAAGATGTAATTTCTCAAAGCACTCACCTGGGAATCAAAGGAATGAAAAGCCGCGCAACTCTTTTAGGTGCACAGCTTGATATTAAAAGTAATGAAGAAACAGGAACTCAAATCAAGCTTTTTTTACCAGTGAAAGCAATCTGCTAATTCCTTTAAAGCTTAACCAGCCGATGCAGGTACTGATTGCTTTATCTAAAATATTTACAGGAACGCGAGGCAAAAGGGCCGACACAAAAATCGAAATACTATTGCTGCTTAAAAGTGCGTACATAAATTTTACCTGCGAATCTTCCCTGTAACCTGTTGCAACGTTCAAAACAGTAAAAATAGCCGAACCTTCAAGGCTGACTACAAGCGAAATCACAAACACAAGAAGAACTAAATCTGTAATTTCAATCTTTCTGCGGGTGTGAATATATATTCTGATTATAAGAACGATTGTAAGACTGCAGATTGCCCACACAAGCGACCACAGCGGCACCTTTGCATAAATGATTGTTGTAGAAATATGATAAACAAGTGCACTTATAACACCGCTTACCGCTCCAAAAAATGAAGCTGTAATTGTAAAAATTGTATCAATGTAAAGCGGAACAGGATTAAAGTGCTGAAGATAATTTGCACCAATATTCAAACAGCCACAGAGAAGTCCAAGCAGAATCTGAATCACAATGGGATATGAAAAGATTAAAAAATTCTGATTTCTATTTTCTAAAGTTTTATTTTCCATGATAAGAACTATATCACAAAATTAAAAAACGCGACAGAACGCCGCGTCTTAAAATTCCTGAACAAAAAAAGGACTGACTCTTTTTCAAGAAATCAGTCCTTTCAGTCTACCTGTTCAAATTGATTTATTCATTCGTCCACTTGATGACTTTTAATCCTTCCGCATCTTTTGCAGTGCCGTTCAGGATTTTTACCCATTCTACAAAACTCCAGATTACAGCCGCAAGGAGTAAGACAATTCCTAATAATATCATAAATGAATGGAATGAAATATCTTCATAAAACTCCTCGTTACGAGGAAGTTGACTTGTCTCCAACATGGTCAGCTTTAGCAATGAATATAAATAAAAAATAAAGCCTGCTATAAACAGTACGCACTGACAGACACCTCTTAAGATCCTGCCTAAATAAAAATTATGGATTCCAAATTCGCCCAGAAAGAATCCCAGAATGAATGCACAAACCCTGCTTCTTTTTGAAATTCTATTTTCACCCTGATTTTTTATCTCTGATTCCGAAGCAGCAGCAGCTTTTTTTACTTCTTCAACAGCATTACCGCATGAAGGACAAAAAGCCATTTCTTCACCAATTTCTTTTCCGCATTTTGAACAAACCATTTTTAAGCCTCCGTTTCCAAAATGACACAAAAAAAAATGTCAAGATAGATTTTTAAGAGACTGTCAGAAGCAAAAAAAAGCGGCAAAAATGCCGCGTCATAAAAAAATTATCAGTACAGGTACCGTCGAGAATATTTCGCAGATTAAAAAAAACGCGACATAAAGCCGCGTCTTAAAAATTAATCTCAAGCATCACCGTTGAGAATATTTCGCCCATTAGAGCGAAATATTCTCAAGTGGAAAAAATAAGCGAAGCTTATTTTTTCCACGGATTCTTTCTAATAAATGTCTGGTTTCTTTCGTATCCTACAGAAATAATGCTTACAGGTGTACCTGTGAATGCTTCAATAAATTCAACATATTCTTTTGCATTCTTTGGCATCTTCTTGTAGTTTCTGCATTCCTTAAGAGAAGTCTTCCAACCGTCAAACTTCTGAAGGATTGGTTTTGCTCTGTTAAGCTTATCAATATTTGCAGGGAAATCTGTTACAATCTTTCCGTCAATTTCATAACCGATACAAGCTTCAATCTGATCCATTTCATCATAAATATCGATGTGTGTAAGAACAAGACTGTCCAGAGAATTAACGCGACATGCATAACGCAATGCAACAAGGTCAAGATAACCGCAGCGGCGTGCACGACCAGTTGTTACACCATATTCACGACCTGTATCGCGAACATAGCGGCAAAGTTCACTTTCACTTTCATCTGAATCATTAAATTCTGTTGGCATAGGACCGTTTCCAACACGAGTTTCATAAGCCTTAAATACACCCATGATATTATCAAGATTATGAGGTCCGATTCCACATCCAGTTGCAGCACCGGCAGCACAAGAAGCACCAGAAGAAACATAAGGATATGTACCAGAATCGATGTCAAGCATTGCACCCTGAGCACCTTCAAAAAGAATATTATCTTTGCGGAATTCCCACATCTTCTGTGCAAGGTCAACTCTCATTGAAAGAAGACGTTCCTTGTATTTGTTGATATATTCAAGATCTTCACCTTCGAATTCTGCCATCTTTTCTTCCCAGTCAAGATCTGCAAGGCGAAGTCCATCACGGTGTGCTTTTTCTGCGTAGGCAATTCCCATTCCGCGGCCTGTAGTTCCAATCGGTCTCTTTCTAGAAGCATCACGATCTTTATCCATCTGGCGGTAACGTGGAAGAATAAGCTGTGCACGATCAGAAATAAATACGCGGCCTTCCCAGTCAATGCCATTATCCTTGATCATCTGAAGTTCCTGGAACAAAGCTTCTGCATCAATAACCATTCCTGATCCAAGGAAAACCTGCTTATCCTTGTAAAGAATTCCACTTGGAACCTGATGAAGTGCAAACTGCTTTCCGTCTACAACGATTGTATGTCCTGCGTTTGGTCCGCCTGAATAACGAACAACATACTTTGCGTCTTCTGCAAGGTAATCAACAATCTTACCTTTTCCTTCATCGCCCCACTGTGCACCGATTATTACAATCTTCATTTTTTTCTCCCAAATATGAGTTTGATATTTTATTGTCTCCGGTAAATGCAACCGCACAATACTATCATTTTTTATATGCTTTGACCATAGGACTTATTTAAATAAAAACTTTCTTCCATAATTTGCATTTTCAAATACCTGTACTATAATTTTAAGCGGGGACTTTCATGAAACAAAAAGATTTGACTTTTAAATTTACTCTGATGTTTGCAGCTTTTATAATTCTCTCTCTCTCAATTACTGCTGTGTTTTCAATGATAAACCAGACAAAAATATATAAAGAACAGCGTGAAGAAAGTGCACTTTTTGTTGCATCATATCTTGAAGAACTTCTCGTGGCTGATGATATTTATTTTACCTGGTACCAGAATTATTATCTTGAAAAATGCGATGAATTCAGAATTCCGTTTGAATTTGATACAGAATCGGTTCAGGATGCACGACATGATTATGAAGCTTCAATTTCACAGGAATATCCAGGATTAGTTCTTGGTGAGGATATCGATTTTAAAGATCTTTCTCCAAGAACAAAAATGTACTACGAAATATACAGCCACGAATATTATCAGTCTGCCTTTGAAAAAGCCCGAGAGATGTTTGATTTAAAAAACATCTATTATATGGTTCCAAAAAGCAAAGGCTCAGATGATGTTACAATTATCATTGACAGTGTGCGCAAAAACAAAACTATATTCAGGAAAAAATTTCTTAATCTTGGAAAGACAAAAAATTATCCGAAAGCAAAATTCAAAAATCTCTGGAAGACCTGGGAGACTGGAAAAATTACAAGCGGCTATGATTCTTTCAATCAAAAATGTCTCTACTATAAACCGCTTTATATAAACGGAGAAAAGATCGGAGTTATTGCAGTTGAAGTTGAACTTAGTAAAATAATGCGTGATATTTACATGAGTACAATCCAAAACATGGCTATAGTCGGAGGCGTGCTTATTGTTTTCTCACTGCTGCTTCTTCTGTTAATAAGAGCTAAATACATCAAAAAACTTATAAAACTCCGCAATGCAATTGAAGAATACTCACAGACTAAAGATACAAAAATTGCAAATCAGCTGAAGCCGGAAATTACAAATGAAGATGAAATTTCTGCAATCATTTTACAATTTACAGAAATGATTTATGAGGTTGAAAATTACATTGAAAATCTTACAAAGGCAAAAAATGATTTGAGAAATTCTCAGAAGCATGCAATTGAATTAAATGAGCTTGCAACAAAAGATTCTCTTACAGGTATCAGAAATAAAACAGCCTACGACAGGGAAGTTAAAAAGATTGAAATCGACATGAACAATAAAGGAATGAAGTTTGGTATTGCAATGATAGACCTGAACTTCCTTAAAAAAATAAATGACAATTACGGCCATGATAAAGGAAACATTTCAATTATTACGCTCTGCCAGATTGTCTGCCGCATATTTAAGCATTCACCTGTTTTCAGAATCGGCGGAGATGAATTTGTTGTAATCTTAAAAGGTCACGATCTGGAACAGATTGATAATCTTATTGTTGAATTCAACGGAGAGCTTAAAGCAAGACAGGAAGACGAAAAGCTTGAATACTGGGAAAAGACATCTGCCGCAATCGGTTATGCTGTTTTTGATCCTAAAGTTGATGCCTCATATGAAAACATCTTTAAGCGTGCTGATGATGAAATGTATCGTGCTAAAAAAGAAATGAAAGCATCAAGAGAATAACTTTATCAGAAGCTTAAAAATAAAAACAAAAAATTTTATATACAAAAAGGTCAATCCAATGCTGCTTATAAGTCCTGAAAAAAATCTCCTGATATTTGTTGATTCTAAAATTTTTAAGTATTGAAGCCCCCAATCTACAGCCATCGGGATAAGCAATAATAATGATAATATAAGTGAAGGCTTTATAAAAAAGAATGTTGCAATAGCGATGATTTCACCTGCAATTACACCAGTACAACGGGCGCATACAAAAAACTGATATCCTTTTATAAAAAAACTTCTCTCCGGCATCTGATGACAGCCTAAGCGAGCTCCAAATGCCATAAACTTTTTCCATCTGATTACGGATTTACTGTTTAAACTTTCCATTTGTTTCCGCAATTTTTACAAACCCAGTAATTTGTATTTTTTACCTGCTTACCTTCTCCGCAGGCTCCACAAAGCAGTCCGATTGGCCCAAACAGAATGTAGCCGCAGCAGCTTTGTCCGGCAGAAAAATCTTTTCCGGTTGTAGTTACTTCGTTGATAATCTGACAATTTTCTCCATGACATTTTGGGCATCTCATAAAAACCTCCGAATTTGCGGCAGTTTAATTTAATATTTTAAAATAAGTTCAATTCTCTTAAAAAAATAACAAAATTGGCTTCCAGTCGCTCCAATTTTATTATATCTATAATAATTCGAAATTACTATTTTACATAAAAAAAACTGCCTCAGAAAACCGAAGCAGTTTTATAAATTATTTTACGTAAGTTTATGAATTAATGCTTGTGTTTTTTACAACAACGTCGTGAGCACTTCCTTCACTGATTGTTGTCTGGCTTACAAGAGTGATCTTTGCTTTTTCCTGAAGTTCAGGGATTGAAAGAGCACCACAGTTACACATTGTGTGAATAATCTTGCTTGTTGTAAGTGCAACACCGTCATGCAAATGACCTGCGTATGGAACGTAAGAATCAACACCTTCTTCAAAAGCCATTGTCTTCTTTCCGCCAACATCATAACGCTGCCAGTTTCTTGCGCGGTTACTTCCTTCACCCCAGTATTCCTTTACGAAGCTTCCGTTGATATTAAGCTTTGCAGTTGGAGATTCATCAAAGCGTGCGAAATATCTACCCTGCATTACAAAGTCTGCACCCATTGCAAGAGCAAGAGTGATATGATAATCGTGAACTACACCACCGTCTGAACAGATTGGAATGTAGATTCCTGTTTTCTGATAATATTCATCACGAGCCTTTGCAACTTCGATAGTTGCTGTAGCCTGTCCACGACCAATACCTTTTGTTTCACGTGTGATACAGATTGATCCACCACCGATACCAATCTTAATAAAGTCTGCACCCTGTTCTGCAAGATACATAAATCCTTCGCGGTCTACAACATTACCTGCACCAACTTTTGCATTCGGCCATTTTGCGTGGATTTCTCTAAGTGCCTTTCCCTGCCAGCATGAATATCCTTCAGAAGAATCAAGACAAAGAACATCAACACCTGCATCAAGAAGAGCCGGAACACGATCCATATAGTCGCGTGTGTTAATTCCTGCACCAACAATATATCTGTGCTGTGAATCAAGATTTTCATTCGGATATGTCTGGTGATTATCAAAGTCCTTGCGGAAAACCATTGAAACAAGATTTCCGTTTGAATCAATTACAGGAAGCTGATTTACTTTATGTGCCCAGATAAGGTCATTTGCTTCAGAAAGAGAAATTCCGTCTTTTCCTGTAACAAGCTTTGCAAAAGGTGTCATGTATTCGCTTACTTTTGCATCCGGTGCAACATGATTAATTCTGTAGTCGCGTTCTGTAATGATTCCTTCAAGCTTTCCATGAGCCGAACCGTCGCTTGTAACTGCGATTGTACTGTGACCTGTTTTTTCAATAAGTTCTACAACTTCTGAAATTGTCTGGTCAGGGCGGATATTTGAATCAGATGTTACAAATCCTGCTTTATATGCTTTAACGCGTGCAACCATTGCAGCCTGATTTTCAATTGTCTGTGAACCAAAAATAAAACTGATTCCGCCTTCCTTTGCAAGTGCAATAGCAAGCTTATCATCTGAAACGGACTGCATTACTGCAGAAACCATAGGAATATTCATTGTGAGGGATGGCTTTTCACCAGCCTTCTTATTGTATCTGACAACAGGTGTTTTAAGTGAAACGTTATCTGGAATACAATCTTCTGATGTGTATCCAGGAATCAAAAGGTACTCGGCAAATGTGTGGGATGGTTCTTCATAATAGTAAGCCATGGAAATCTCCTGTAAAATTTATAAAGATAATAACTATTTGCCAACGTATTATAGTGAATATCAGCGCAAATGTCGAGTTTCAAAAAAAATAAATTATACAACGCCGCTTTTAATCAGTTTAATTAAGATTTCAACTAAATCCGGATCAAACTGTGTTCCTGCGCATCTTCTAAGTTCTTCAATAATAACGTTTTTCTCAAGATGCTCTCTGTAGCATCTGTTTGTATTCATTGCGTCATAAGAATCTGCAAGACAAATTATTCTTGCAAGTTCTGGAATATCCTTTCCCTTAAGCTTGTCAGGATAACCGTTTCCATCAAAACGTTCATGGTGACTTCTTGCTGCATTAAGTGCATCAGGAATTGAAGACATTCCGTGAAGAATTTCCCATCCTTTAATTGTATGAGTTTTCATCGAAGTATATTCTTCATCACTCAATGCACCCGGCTTTGTAAGAATGGAATCTGGAATACCTATTTTTCCGCAGTCATGAAGAAGTGCGCAGTAAAAAATATTCTGGCAAACTTCATCGCTGTATCCAAGATATGATGCAATCGTTTTGGAAATCTGTGCAACACGGCTTGAATGACCTGCAGTGTACGAATCTTTTGCATCAACAAAACCAGTAAATGTTTCAATAACTTCCTGAATTCTTTTCTGGTCCTGAACCCGAAGCTCTTCCCTCAGATAAAGAATGTATGAAACAACACTCCAGATGATATTTGCAAAAATCCAGAAGACAGCATAAATGAGGAAAAGCTTATACCATGTTGTTTCCCAGATAAACGCTTCTTTCTTTAAAAGATAATTTTTTTCCTGAAGAAGATTATTTGCATCATCAAATATTTTTATCCAGATTCTGTAAGTTCCGTAATTCAAATGATAAATATTCAGCGGAGAAATTTTATCCTGAGCAAAATATTCTGCTTCATCATTATAGCCTTCAATATAAAACTTAATCTTAAAGTTCGGGATTGAATAATTTCTGATTCCAGGGAGAAGAGAAATTTTTCTTACACCAGCTGGAATTACATATTTGCCGTCTTTGCATTTTATTTTTTGTCCGTCAGCAGTTACGCTTGAAACATCAAATTTATAAACAGGATGACTTGAATCTTTTTTCATTAAATCAAACGAATACACACCGCTGTTTGAACAAAGCAAGAGTCTGTTTTTTTCTGCAACATTAACTGAGTTTGGAACGAAGTCTACATCAAGTCCCATTGAGCGATCATAAAGTTTATATGAAGAAATTTTATTCTGTCTTAAATCTTCCGCACTTAATTCATACAAACCTGAACTTGCCGTTACAAAAACTTTTTCACCTTTGAGGATAACATCAAAATTATTATAGAAAGGAAATTTTGTCAGCGGAACAACAGAATCATTTTCCATATAACAGAGAGAATTACTTGTAACAAGGAATGTCCCCTTATCTTTATATGGAACGATTTTCATGATTACATCAGAAGTAAGGCCACTGCTTCGGTCAATATGCTTTACGATTTTCTGATCTTTCAGAACATAAATTCCGCCGCCGTCAGTTCCTGCATAAACATTTTTTTCTGCATCAACATACAGATTCAGAATCTGAAGATTTGAAAGTCCGTCTTCATCATCAACAAGATTTGTTGTGCCGTCAGAATTCAAAAAGAGGATTCCGTTAGCCTTAGTTCCTGCAACAAGATTCTCTTTGTCAACATTTGTGATGCATCTGAAATTAAACTGAGAAAGATCGCCTTTTGAAACAAGCTGAATATTTCCGTTCTTTGAATATTTTACAAGACCTTTATCTCCATAAGAACAAACCCACAGATTATCAGCGAGGTCTTTATAAAGATATCTGATTCTGTTTTTTTCAAGATATTTTGCAAGGTCATCATAAATAAATTTTCCAGTTGCTGCGTCTTTTATTTCAAGGCGCTTGTCTGTTCCAAAATAATATTTTCCGTCAAACAGGCAGACTGCATTTGAAGCTTCCTGATGAATATTTATTTTTGAAAAATTATTTTCTGAAAATTTAAGTACACCATATCTTGCAGATGAAACCCAGAGATTGCCTTCATAATCTTCATGTATAGCTCTGATTTTTGAAAAGCCAGGAATAAACCTGAAGCTCATTTCAAACTTTTCGTTAAACAAACCAATTTCGCCTTCTGTTGTAAAAAAAAGATTATTGTTTTTTCCAAAATACAGCGACGTTATGTTAAATAGTTTAAGCGTTGAAAATGTTTCTGCTAATTCAATTTTTCCGTCTTTAAATTTTATTTTTTTTATAAAGTTTTCAGAAGTCCCTGCAACAAGATTAAATCCGTCTGAAGCAACACAGGTAAATCTAAATCCCATTTCTGCAGGATCAAGAAGCGCAACAAGGTGATCGCCTTCTACAACAAAAAATTCTCCCTGCCGTGTAGTACCTGCAACTCTGTTTCCCCAGGACACGATTGAGCTTATATAATTTAAATCTGCATCAATAACTTTTAAAAATCCATCCTCACCGATTCTACACAATCTTCCGGAAGTACCGACATAA
Organism: Treponema sp.; assembly: GCA_024687165.1. Classification (GTDB taxonomy): domain Bacteria; phylum Spirochaetota; class Spirochaetia; order Treponematales; family Treponemataceae; genus Treponema_D. The sequence goes on along the minus strand of JAILEY010000081.1, from coordinate 36,371 downwards.
ATTTTTCCTGTAGAAGTCTGACAGAAAGATCTGATTGAATAAACAGAATTATCATCCTTAAGATTGCAGAAAACAAATTTATCTTCCCGTGCATTGTATCTTGCAACTCCCTGATCATTTGTTCCAATCCACAAGGCACCTTCTCTATCCTTCATCATGGCAGTAACATTTGTAATTCCGCTGTCGGACAGAAAAGTAAAATTTGTTCCGTCATATTTTGTAAGACCGGAATAACTTCCAATCCAGATATAGCCGTCATCAGTTTCACAAATACAATTTGAATCCGATGAAGTCATTCCGCTTGAACGATCATAAAGTGTATATCTGTAATTATCCAAATCAACAGGATTATTCACATCACCTTCAACGGATTTTTTTGAAGCAGCAATATTTTTTTCATCGTAAAATTTTCTTTCAGGAATATGATGAACAAAAATTGTTTCAATAATCAAAATAGGAAAAAGAAGAACTGAAATTACAGCAAGATTAATAAAAATTTTTTTTGCTTTTCTTTTTTCAAGCTTTCCAGATTTATAATTTAAAACCTGAATTATCCCAAAAGATACGATTGAAGAAATCTGAATATCAAAAAGATTAACTGCAAGAAACGATGCAAACTTTGAAATTACAGGATTAATTCTGCTTTCACTTATCAACTGAGCGAGGGAAGACGACCAGATATTACCGTCATTAAAATACGGAATAAAAGAAAAAATAAATAAAAGCAATGAAACTGCAAAAGCCGAAAAAGTTCCAAGTACAATATATGAATTTATCCTTAAATGATGGAGTCTTTTTATTCCATAGTAAAAAATAACTGCAACGGCTGCGGATGAAACTGCACTTAAAAAGGCTGAAAGAAAATTCTGTGCAATAATAAAATGAGGAACTACAGCAGCAGCAACAGTAAAAGGCAATGAAAGGAAAGAAGATGCAAGAATCGAACCGATGACATCAAGATTTATCGGGAAACAAAAAAAAGCCGAAAGTGCAAGGCCCACCAGATTCAATACAAGGCAGACTACAAAGAATGCATACTTATTTTTGACACCGGTTAAATCCATTTTTTACCTTCACTTTTAAAATTTGATAATTAATTTTAATCCCGGAATATATTTTTTTCAAGTTTTTTCTATATTACTAGTTTAATTGAAAATCATGATTCATTATGATATTATTCTCCTATCATTTTTATATAGGGGTATGATAAAAATGCAGAACGTTCCGGAACATTTTGGGAGCATGGTTTTTAACCAGCAGGTAATGAAGGAAAGATTGCCGAAAGAAACTTTCAAGGCATTGAAAAAAACTTTTGATAACGGCGAATCTTTGAATATAGAAGTGGCAAATGTTGTTGCACATGCCATGAAGGAATGGGCCATAGAAAAAGGAGCAACTCATTTTGCTCACTGGTTCCAGCCTTTAAACGGATTCACTGCAGAAAAGCACGACAGTTTCATTACACCTCAGGATGACGGTTCTGTAATAATGACTTTCAGCGGAAAAGAACTTGTTAAAGGAGAACCTGATGCTTCAAGTTTTCCAAGTGGCGGAAGAAGAGCAACTTTTGAAGCACGCGGATATACAGTCTGGGATCCTACAAGCTATCCATTTGTAAAGGAACATACTCTTTGTATTCCAACAGCCTTCTGTTCATACACTGGTGAAGCACTTGATAAAAAAACTCCGCTTCTTCGTTCAATGGAAGTTATCAACGAGCAGACTTTAAGAATCTTGAGGCTCTTTGGAAATAATGAAGCAACTCACGTAAATACAACTGTAGGTTCAGAGCAGGAATATTTTCTTGTTGATGAAAAAAACTTTTTTGCACGAAGAGACCTTCAGCTTACAGGAAGAACTTTGTTCGGTGCAAAGCCCCCAAAAGGACAGGAAATGGATGATCAGTATTTTGCAGCACTTAAACCACGCATTGCAAAGTACATGGAAGAACTTAACGATGTTCTCTGGTCATACGGAATTTATTCAAAAACAGAGCATAACGAAGCCGCACCTGCACAGCATGAAATGGCTCCGATTTTTACAACAACAAATTTGAGCGCAGATCAGAATCAGCTTACGATGGAACTTATGAAAAAAGTTGCACGAAAGCATGGCCTTGTATGTCTTTTGCACGAAAAACCTTTTGAAGGTGTAAATGGAAGCGGAAAACACAACAACTGGTCTCTCTCAACAAACCTGGGAGAAAATCTTCTTGAACCTGGAGATACTCCTGCAAAGAACGCACAGTTTCTTCTGTTCCTTACTGCAATCATAAAGGCAGTTGATGAAAATCAGGATCTGCTTAGGATCTGTGTTGCATCTGCCGGAAACGACCACAGACTTGGAGCTTGTGAAGCACCTCCTGCAATCATTTCAATGTATCTTGGTGATGAACTTTACGAAGTCCTCAAATGCATTAAGGAAGGAAAATCTTTCAACGGAGCTACAAAAGAAAAAATGTCGATTGGAGCAGAAGTTCTTCCTTCCATTCCAAAGGATTCAACAGACAGAAACAGAACTTCTCCATTTGCATTCACAGGAAATAAATTTGAATTCCGTTCTGTAGGTTCTTCACTTTCAATTTCAGGACCAAATACAACTCTCAATTCAATCGTAGCATACACTCTCAAAAAATTTGCAGATAAGCTTGAAAAGGCTTCTGATTTTGACAAAGCACTTGATGAGCTTATCAAAGCAGAAATTACTGCACACTGGAACATTCTCTTTAACGGAGACGGATATGCTGAGTCATGGGTTGAAGAAGCTGAAAAACGCGGTCTCTTAAATTTAAGAACAACACCAGACGCAACAGCACATTACCTTGATGCAAAAAATGTAAAGCTTTTTACAGACCTTAAAGTTTACACAAAAGTTGAACTTGAAAGTCATTACGAAATCAAGCTTGAAAAATATTCAAAGATCCGCAACATCGAAGTAAACACAATGCTTGAAATGGTAAGACAGGAAATTCTTCCAGCTGCATTCAAGTACATTCTGGTTCTCAACGGATTAAAAACAAAGGCTTCAGCATCAATTTCAAGTCAGCTTGAAAAACTTACAGATGAGCTTTATGCAAAATCAGAAAAACTCGATGCACTGCACAATAAAGCTTCTGCAGAAAATGACTGCATGAAGAAAGCAAAAATCTATGCGGATGAAATTCTTCCTGCGATGAAAGAAGTACGTACTGTTGCAGACAGCATTGAACCTCTTCTTCCGAAAGAATACATTCCGTTCCCGACATACGAGGATCTTCTTTTTAGAATTTAATTTCAAAAATATACAGAAATCAATTAACATCAGGACTTAATCCCGAAAAAAGGCTTCCGCGCTTCGCCCTACGGCACACCGCACGCCCTTGCTACGGTGTGTGTGCAGAATTTTTTTCGTGATTAAGTTCCGCTTACATTGATTCCTGATTTTTATTACAGAATAAATCCGCATTGAATCCTTAAATGACATTTTATGAATTCCCTTTTATAATCAGTTCGTATGAAACACTTTGTTTTATTTTTTCTTTCATTAATTTTTTTTATTTACTTTCTGATCCTTCAAATTATCAATCCTGCGATTATAAGTTTTTCCTCATATTGGTTTATTGTTGCAGTTTTATTTTTTTATGCTGCTTTAAAATTAAAAAAGAAATCTCCATTTAAAAAGTGGCAGAAAATTTTTGCAGTAATTTTTCTTTGCGGTACAGCGATTTTATGTTCAGTCACTCTTCCGATGATTTTAAATCCAAAAATAAATGACGGCACAATCGACACTGAATATATTCTGATTCTTGGCGGCGGGATTAAGCAGGATGGAACTATTACACAGATGCCACGGGAAAGACTGATTACTGCAGCTGAATATTTAAAATTTCATCCGGAAACAAAAGCGGTTGTTACAGGCGGAACTTTGCCGTTTACAAATCACAGTGAAGCTCCGGAACTTGCACGAGAACTTGAAAAACTTGGAATTAAAAAAGAAAGAATCTTAATAGAAGATAAAGCATTGGACACAATTCAAAATTTTAAATACAGTGCCGAACTTATTGCGAAAGACAAAGGCTGTAATTTAACTGAAGTTCTTGAAATGCCTTTAACGATTGTGACAAGCAACTTTCACCTGAGGAGAGCAGAGATTCTTGCGGAAAGACTTGGTTTCAAAAAAACTTTCGGACTTTCCGCACATGTTCCTGCAATTTTTGTTTTAAACGTATACGCAAGAGAAATATGCGCATACGCAAAACTCGGTTTACGAATTATTTTAACAGGCAAACCTTCTCAAATAAAAACTATGCAAGCTGATCAAAACCTGCAAGAAGATCTTCAGCAATTTTAAGAATTGCATCCTTATCCTTTTCTGTTTTACCTTCAATATTCATCGGCATCACAGGATCATGGAGTGACATTCTCAAAAGCATCCAGCCGTTTGCATTCTGATCATGGAAGGAAATTCTTACGCCCTCAAAATTTTCCGGAAGATCATAACCTTTTGCAACAGCACGATTTTTAAATTCCTCAAGAACTTTTTTCCCGTATGATTTAAAATCTTCTGCCTTAATCTTGTATCTCTTTTCAAGCTCAACACCAGCTGCAGGAAGATCCGCAATAAGACTGTCGATTTTTTTATTTTCTTTTGCAGCGCGGGCAACGGCAATAATCAGCTTAACAGCAAGGAATGCACCGTCATCAAGGAAGTAATTATCTTTAAGTGCACCATGTCCTGAAGTTTCCATTGCAAGTGGAGCAACTTCACCTTTTTTATTAAGTTCAATCTGCTTGTTGATAACATTTTTATATCCGCGCATATAACGCAAATGCTTAAGACCAAGCTTCTGTTCAAGGAAAAATGTAAGTCTGTCACTTGTTACGCTGTCTGTTATAATTGTGCTGCCAGGAAATTCAGGAGCAAGTATTGCAGCAAAAAGAGCAATGATGCTGTCACGGTTTACTTCAACTCCTGTGTGGAATACAGCGCTCATTCTGTCAACATCAGTATCAAAAATAAGACCAAGATCAGCTTTATTTGAAACTGTTGCATTCTGAATTGCCTTCATCGCATATTTATTTTCCGGATTTGGAATGTGATTCGGGAACATTCCGTCTGGTTCAAGGAAAGCACTTCCTGTTGTATCTGCACCAAGAGGCTGAAGAATTTTATCAACGAAGAATCCGCCGTCTCCGTTTCCTGCATCAACTACAATGTGAAGGCCAGCAAGAGGCTTGTCATTTTCTGATGCACCAAGTTCTTTTGCAATTGTATTTTTAAGATGAGATGCATACAAATCAAGAAGATTAAAAGTACCGTCAAAAATTTTTGAAACTTCAGCAACATCTTTTTCAGATGCAATTTTTAAAACATCAGTAATATCATCATGTTCAAGACCGCCGTTTACATCAAAAAACTTAATGCCGTTTCTGTTAAAAGGAAGATGACTTGCAGTAAGCATTGCAGAGCCATCAAATTTTGTCTGCTCAAAAACTGTAGACATAAACATTGCAGGAGTTGTAGCGAGACCACAATCAACAATCTTTGCACCTGTACTGCTCATACCTTCTGCAGTTGCTTTCAAGAGTGCAGGTCCTGTTACGCGAGCATCACGTCCAATACCGATTTTAAGTTCTTCTGTTTTCTTTCCACATTTTTTTGAAAGCCATAAAGCAAAAGCCTGACCAATTCTATTACATGCTTCTTCTGTAAGATTTACATGTTCATCAGCAACACCTTCAAGTGCAATTCCACGAACATCGCTACCATTCTGTAATTTCATCAAATCCATAAAAAAATAAATCTCCACAAAAAATCAAGGTTTAATTTCTTAAGCAAGTGTAGCACTTTTCCATGTATAATTCTATAATTCTCTCATGTCAAAAAATGTTGATATGCTCAACGGACCAACGTTAAAAAAAATAATTGTGTTTGCTCTCCCGATAATCGCAATGAGTATTCTGCAGCAGCTTTTTAATTCTGCGGATGTTGCAGTTGTAGGTCATTACTGCGGAAACAGAGCACTTGCAGCAGTCGGAAGTAATGCACCAGTAATTAACACTTTGATTAATATTTTCGTCGGTCTTTCACTTGGAGCAAATGTTGTAATCAGCACATTGATCGGACAAAATAAAAAACATGAAATTCCAAAAGCAATTCATACAGCAATGACTGTAGCAGCAATCAGCGGGATTTTTCTACTTGCTTTAGGAATGCTCATCACAAAAAAAATTCTCCTTCTGGTTAATACCCCGTCTGATGTTATTGATTATGCAACAATTTACCTGAGGCTTTATTTTCTTGGGATGCCGTTCATAATGATTTACAATTTTTCTTCTGCAATTTTAAGAAGCAAAGGTGACACTCAGCGTCCGATGTATATTCTGATTGCAAGCGGAATTATCAATGTACTTTTAAATCTTCTGTTTGTAATTGTGTTCAACATGGGAGTCCGGGGCGTTGGAATTGCAACTCTAATTTCAAATGCAATAAGCGGACTTCTGACATTATATTTACTTCTCAAAGAAAAAGATGATTTTAAATTGAATCTCATGAAACTTCACATCGATTTTAAACATCTAAAGAGAATCGTACAGATCGGACTTCCTGCGGGATTACAGGGGCTTGTATTTTCAATTTCAAACATGTGCATTCTGCGCGGATTAAACTCTTTTGGTTCAGATGCAGTTGCCGGCTCAAGTGCTGCACTAAATTTTGAAATGTACTCATACTTCATCATCTGTGGCTTCAACCAGTCCTGCACAAGTTTCATCAGCCAGAATTACGGAGCAAAACAGTTCGACAGATGTAAAAGAATTATGAAAGAATGTCTGCTGTGTGCTTTTATCGGTGCGCTTGTTCTTTCTCAAACCTGGGTCTGGGCTCGTGACCTTCTGTGCAAAATCTACACAAAAAATGAAATCGCACTTGATTATGCAAAAAGAAGAGTCTTTACTGTAGAAATGCTCGGAGCTCTTGTTGCAACCTACGAAGTTTTAAGTTCAGCACTCAGAGGAATCGGATGGTCAACAGTTCCAACAGCAATCGTTCTCTTCGGCACCTGCGTAATAAGAATCACCTGGATAAATACTGCATTTAAAATGGTTCACACTTACGAAAACCTTTTAATTGTCTATCCTGTTTCGTGGACAATATCAGCAATCTTAATGGCAGTTGCATGGATCATCATTTCAAAAAAATATCTCAATGTAAAACAACCGTCACCTGTCCAAACGAAATCTATTTCAAATAAACCATCAGAAGCATAATGTCGCTGTTTCGAATTCCGCTGATACGGGATGCCTGTCCAAGAGTAAGAGGTCTGACAGCTTCAAGTTTTCCACGGCTTTCTGAACTGAGAGCAACAACTTTTGAATAATCAAAATCTGCAGGAATTCTTGCATTTTCCATTTTGTGCATTTTTGCAACTCTACTGTCCTGCTTCTGGATGTAATACTTATATTTAAAATCTTCCTGAGCAAGAGTCCATTCTGTAACAGAAAATTCTTCTGGCTTTTCTGCATCCGGCTTTTTTTCAAGGATTGTCATTGCTTCTTCAACCTTTGCATATTTTTCATTCAATGCATCAAGCTGAACTTTTGAAATCAAACCAACATTAAATCCCTTCTCTCTTAATCTTCTGTCTGCTGTATCATGACGAAGCTTAAGACGATATTCTGCACGAGCAGTGAACATTCTGTACGGCTCTTTTGTTCCAAGCGTAACAAGATCATCAATAAGAACACCGATGTATGCTTCATCACGGCCAAGAATAAGAGGCTGATATTTTGGAATACTCTTTGACTGATTCAATTTTGCTTCAAGAGCTTTTGTTGTTGCAGCTGATAATTCAGCAAAGAGTTTTAAATCTTCTGCAGAAAACTGTGGCTTTGGACAAAAATGATTTTTTTCTGTACTTGCAGGAGAAGACGGAATTGAACTGTCAGGTTTACACAAGTCACCAAGGAGTTTGATATGCTCACGGGCATAAAGACCAGCGTTAATTCCCGCAACAAGCCCCTGACCTGCTGCTTCTTCATATCCTGAAGTTCCATTTATCTGTCCTGCATTAAAAAGTCCTGCAACACGTTTTGTTTCAAGAGACGGAAAAAGCTGAGTCGGTTCAACATAATCATATTCAACCGCATAGCCGGGACGACTTACAACACAATTTTCAAATCCGCTCATCGTACGCAAAAATGCATCCTGAACTTCTTCCGGCAGCGATGAACTTAAACCATTGAGATATATTTCATCAGTTTCAAGTCCTTCAGGTTCTACAAAAAGCTGATGACGCTCACGTTCCTGAAATCTCATAACCTTATCTTCAATTGAAGGACAATAGCGGGGACCTATTCCATTTATTTTTCCAGAATAAAGCGGACTCCTTCCAATATTGTCGCGGATGATTTTATGAGTTTCTTCATTTGTATAAACCAGATGACACGGAACCATAGGTCGTTCAACTTTTTCTGTATCAAAGCTGAATGGAATTACATCGTCATCTCCAAGTTGAAGTTCAAACTTTGAAAAATCAACTGTATGTCTTAATATGCGTGGAGGAGTTCCTGTCTTAAGTCGGCCCGTAGTAAATCCAAGACGGCTCAAACTTTCTGTAAGACCAAAGGCACCTGCTTCTCCAATTCTTCCACAAGATGCATCATATTCACCGATAAAAATTCTTCCGCCCAAAAAAGTTCCTGTTGTAAGAACGACACTGCGGCAAGGAATCACACGACCTCGTTCAGTCACAATTCCGATTATCTTTTGTCTTTTTCCGCTTACGGCAGCTTCAGTTAAATAAGCATTTTCTGTTCCGCGTTTTTCACCTGGGATAGTTCCCTTCTCTGCTGTAGTTTCACTTGACGGAGGAAGGTCTTCATCAGATGCAACAGTAAGCACATCAACTACAGTATCCATGAGCGTTGAAAGATTTGGCGTTGTTTCAATTATTTTTCTTGCAAGTGATGCATATGTGATTTTATCAGCCTGACTTCTTGGAGCCTGTACTGCAGGACCACGGCTTCTGTTTAACAGACGGAACTGAATCATGCTGAGGTCAATGAGTTTTCCCATTTCTCCGCCGAGTGCATCAATTTCACGAACGATGTTTCCTTTTGCAATTCCACCGATTGAAGGATTGCAGCTCATTCGTCCAATTGAATCAATAGTCTGAGTTACAAGCAGGGTTTTTAATCCCATTCGTGCTGAAGAAAGACAAGCTTCAATTCCGGCATGACCGCCACCACAAACAACTACATCAAAATAATCATAAAACGCCATAGTGAAATGAGTATATTAATTTTATGGTTAATTTTCAATTAATACTTATGTATAAAAACTCAATATTTTTACCCAATTCATTAATCAACATATTTTCAAAAAAAATTAACATTAAAAGGAAAAAACGATATACTTCAATTCATGAAGGAAATTAAAGCTTTAATTTTTGATATGGACGGCGTTTTGCTGGACACAGAAAGTATTTGTGACAGGACTTGGGCAGAGGCAGGCGAAGAATTTAATCTTTCAAAAGAACGTGCTGCAGAAATCATAAGCATGTGCCGTGGAACAAACAAGTATGACACAAAGCAGATAATTCTTAAAAACTGCGGCAATGGATTTCCTGTTGAAAATTTTCTTACTCGGACTTCACAGCTCTTTCATAAAATTGCAGAAACTGAAGGAATAAAAATTCTTCCTTTTGCAAAAGAATGTCTTGAATATCTTAAGGTCAAAAATTATAGAATTGCACTTGCTTCTTCAACAAGAGAAATTATCGTAAAACAGCAGCTTTCTTCTGCAGGACTTATAAACTATTTTGAAACACTCACATGCGGTGACATGGTAACACACAGTAAACCGGATCCAGAAATTTATTTAATGGCCTGTAAAAGCTTAAATTTAAAAGCGGAAGAATGTGCAGCGATTGAAGACAGTCTCAACGGATTAAAGAGTGCGAAAGCAGCCGGAATGTACACAATCATGGTTCCAGACAGAATCCAGCCGAATGAAGAAACAGAAAAAGTTTCTGACTGTGTCTTAAAAAATCTTGGAGAACTTAAAAATCTTTTTTGATTTTAAAATCTGATTTTATTTCTTATGATTTCACTGATGCTTCTGCAGTCGCTCATAATCATAATTTCACGAAGTTCTTCTTTAATTTTCTGAATATAAAGTTTTACGCCTTCTGCTCTTCCACCATGTGCAGCAACAGAAAAAGGTCGTCCGATTAAAACTGCATCTGCTCCAAGCGCAATACATTTAAACACATCACCGCCTGTTCGAATTCCACCGTCTACAATAATTTTAAAATTATTTCCGCATGCAGTGCGAATTTCTTCAACAAGACTTGCAGGACACGGATTATCTTCCATTACACGGCCACCATGACTTGAAACAACAATTCCATACGCACCTGCTTCCTTACATTTAAGTGCAGCCTTTGCAGTCATAATTCCTTTAACAACAAAAGGTATTCCTGCAGCCTGCGCAAATTCACGAAGCTGTTCCACAGTTTTTGTTTCAACAGGCTTTCCCATAAGCTTAAGGTTCTGGTGAGCAGCAGAATCAATATCCATACTCCAGCCGATAGCGCCTGTTTCCTTAAGCATTTCAATCTGCTTCATTACTTTTTCTTTTGTCCACGGCTTCATCGTAGAAATCGCAACTCCACCCGCAGCTTTTATGTACGGAAGCGTTGAAGAAAAATAATCATCCTTCGGACCGTCCCCTGTCCAGGGTAAAGTTCCCGCCTCTCTGCAGCCATTTACGATTGCTTCAGAATATTCTTCTTCCGTCATGAAGTTTGTATAATTAAATGACATTCCACCGATTGGTGCTGCAAAAAAAGGAACATCAAATTTCTTTCCGAACATTTCAACACTCAAGTCAGGCTCAAACTCTTCATGAACTGTATCCATTTCAATTTTTACTGATTTAAAAAAATCTCTGCAGACTGTAAAAGAACGTCCATCTCCTCTTCCACCAAGACCAGGAATTTCTCCGCGGCATGCAACACCATTACATTCTTTACACACGCGGCATTTTGGAGCCATTACTTTTCTTGCATTTTCAAGAACTTCATCATATGTCATTTTAATTCTCCGTAAAAATCAAAGAGGTATTTTTCCCTTTGGAGTAAATTCACCATGCAATGCACCGAACAAAGCTGCAAAAGAATAATCAGAATAGCTGTATCCGCAGATAATTGTATCAGCCCATTCAAAATCCTTCATCACATGCACAGGCGACATTATTGAAAGAATCACAACAGTTTTTCCCATATACTTAAGGCGCTGTGCAATTTTTGCAGTATGCTTGTCATACACGCAGATAATTATCGTATCGTAATCATCTGCAACAGAAGTCAGTCCCGCTGCATTCCATTCGTCATAATTGCTGTTATCATTTTTTAAATCATAACTAAAATGAAACGTTGAGCAATTCGGAAATCTTTTTCTTGCCTCACTGTACAATGATAAAAACGGACCTGCAACTAAAACACGTCCTGCATTTTCTTTTGTATACGGGAAGAGTTCTCCCTTTTTGTAAACGCTGATTGAACGGCATGCCTGCTCAAGGAAAAATTTTGCACCGTCCTTATCAGGGATATGCTCAAAAATCGTATTTTCATCTGGATACAAAGGAGCGTGATTTTCGCTTTTAAAATATTTCAGTTTTGCAAGAATTACTCTTCTGGCACTTTCCTTTACACGAGCTTTAAATTCCTTATGTGTAATCATTCTGGAGAGATTTTTTGTCCACATGCTTTCATTCAGATTTGCTGTTGTTGAAGAAATAACGATATCATTTCCGGCTTCAATCGCCATTGTTACTGCGCGTGAAAATGAACCTGCAAAAAGAGAAGCCCCGTTCATCATCATATCATCCGTAATAATCAATCCTTCATAGCCAAGTTTTTCACGAAGAATTTCAGTAAGGAATTTTTTACTTAAGCTTGCAGGAGTTCCGTCAGTTTCAATAAGCGGAAAAGAAAGATGTCCGCTCATCACAGCAGGAATTTTTGCCTGAATCAAATATTTAAATGGAATGAGTTCTCTGTTTAAAAGAGTTTCTTCATCAATTTCAATCTGAGGAAGTTTACCGTGACTGTCCAGACTTGTGTCTCCATGCCCGGGAAAATGTTTTGCAGTAGGAATAACACCTGCATCTTCACAACCTTTTGAAAATGCTTCTCCAAGAATTCCTGCATTATCTGGATCTGCACCAAACGAACGCGGACCAATAACTGTTGAATCAAGATTTGTGTAAAGGTCAACAGTAGGAGCAAAATTCATGTTTATACCGAGCGCACGAATTTCCCTGTTGATGTAAAAGCCCGAATAATATGCGTCTGCAGGATAACCACCGGCACCGATTGCCATGTTTCCAGGAGTATCAGAGGTTTCGCCTTTTACGTGACGAATCCATCCGCCTTCCTGATCTGTTGCAACAAAGAGAGGAATTTTTAGAGGTCTGCTTGCGGCTTCCTTTTGAAGAATACGAACTGATTTTGCAACATTCTGAATATTGTCAGTATTCCATCCAAAAACTTTTACACTTCCCAATCCGCGTTCTGTGACCCAGGAATTCAAAAGAACACTCGGCTCCTGTCCTGCCCAGCCGAACATAAGAATCTGCGAAAGAAGCTCCTCATCGCTCATTCGCTCAACAAGTTCATCAGCAAGTTCTTCATCAGGATAATTACTCCAGAAATCAATATCACCATCAATTCGCGCAAAAGAAATAAATGGAATAAAAAATAAAATTACTGCTGTCAGGAACCACTTGTTTTTCATAGGGAAAGTGTATCACATCGCAAGTGAAAATACAAAGTTAAATTTAAGCTCACCGGCATCATCTCCGTGAATATAATATCTCGTCTGAAAGTTCAAATTAAATTTTACATTTGCCAGTGCTTCAATATTTGGTGTGCTTGTCAAAATAAAATTCAAAGCAATGAAGTCTTCATAATTTTTTGTATCAGTTGTAAAAAGATCAGAAAATAAATATCTGATTTCAAAGTTGCGGTTATTTTTTTCGTACTGTCCGTCATATTCAAATTCAAGGGCAACTCTATTGAAATAAAGCGGGAAGAAACTGATTCCCTTCTGAATGTCATAACCAAAAAGTTTCATTTTTGCATTCAAATCATAAAAAATATTATCAGACGGAATTAAAGACAGTGTACAGGTTACAGGAAGATTGTATGTAAAATATTTTTTGCATTCAATCGGAATAAGATATGGAAGAACAAGTGACCCCAGCGGATAAACAGATTTATACAGTCTGCCTGAAAACGATATTATGTTCTGTCTGAGAATAGTCTGATATGCAAGACCAATGCTAAATCCTAAATTTTCGTAATATCCGCCGCCAACTTTATGAACATTTGAATACATCAGGGAAACATCGTTTTTTGTGTAGATAACATTTTCATCTGGGTTTCCAAAATATGCTTTGTGTTTATTTCCAAAACTGTATTCTTTTCCTGTAAGAAAAATATTGAAATCAGAAAGAGTAAAAGAAGAATACCTTCCAAAATTAATTGACATAGAAAATTCAGCCGCGTTCGTAAACTGACGAAATCCATCTTCATCAAAAATTAAAGTCGGCTTATCAACAAAACTCATAAAATTTGTATTGGAAACAAAAGGAAATTTCATATATCCTGAAATGCCGGCAACATTATTCGTTATATCGTAACCTGCAGAAGTCATAAAAAATGCAGAATCATTAATTGAATTCATAAAAAAAGTTGCACCAAGAAGACAGTTATTATACGTTTCAAAATCACCATTTTTATCTATTGAATACGGATTTACAAAACCAAGAGGAATCCAGGAAATTCGCGGAGGAAAGATTTTTGTATAAGCTTTACTTTCATACTCAGGAAGACCTTCGATTTTTTTTTCACTTTCTATTTCTATGGATTTTTGAAGCTCGCTAAAATTAATTTCTTTTCTTGCACATGAAATAGTTTTAAATTTTAAATTTTCATTTCTCAAATTGATTTCATAAATTCTGTTTTCATCATAAAAATGCGCACTGTAAAAAATAATACCTTCATATTCAACAGGAGAAAAAATTCCACCGTTAAAATTATTGTCGATAAATTTCAGTTCACTTTTTTCAGAAGCAAAATCAATCTCTCCGACCTTTGGAAGATCTGTTCCTTTAACAAATGAAAAAACTACAGTATCTTTTTTGCCCGATGCAAAAGACTTTGAAAAATTTCTGACTTTATAATTTTCAGGAAGCTCTACCTTTATAATTTCAAAATTATCTTCCAGCAGATTTTTTGATTTACAGACAGACCAATTTTTTCCATATTTAAATGAAAAATAAATTTCTCCTTCATCAGCAGGACAGAAACTGTAAATTTCTGCATCAAGAGCAACCGGAATTTCTTTTACGAAATCAAATTTCTTTTTTGAATTCAATTCATAACAGACAATGCTCGTATCTCTTTTTGAAGATTTTTTTGCAACAAGATAAGTTTTTCCGTCTTTGTAAATTACGCAGGCTTCAGAAACATGAAACTTCATCAAATCGTAAATACACTTAGTTTCAACATCATAAACTGCAACCATGTTTTTTAATCCAAAAGAATTCATGTTGTAATAACTACAGGCAATATATTTTCCATCAATACTAAATTGAATTTTCTGAAGATTCTTTTTTGTAAAAAATTTTCTTGAAGTCAATTCATTTTTTTCATCCAGATTATAAAGGTACACACGATTCGTTGCTTCATCAAAAAAAGCACCACCTCTTTCATAACAGGTAAGCCCACCCATTCTTGAAAGATTCCGGTTCAACATACTAACGTCATAACTCAATTCAAAATCAATTTCAGGAACTTCATAACTTCTGCGGAATTCTTTCCATTCATGATTTATACTGCACCCGAAAGCTTTTTTAAATGATCCGTTGCATGTACGGCCGTTAATCATATACCACCAGAACCTGGAATATTTTTCATTTCCATATTTATCTATGAGATATTTTGTAAAAGGACCGCCAAAAGCATAAGACGCACTGCCACCAGGGTAAACATCCCTTGCACCCATTACATCAGCAAACCCCGGAAACTCATCCGTTATTTTTGCACCGCGAATAAGATTAAAAAAGTAACCGTCGTTCATTCTTCCGGCACCGTGTTTTGACTCCTGAGAAATTGCTGCACCTTCAGAAATTATAGTCGGAGTAGAAACAATCATTCCAAAATTAATCACGTCGCCAAAAACAGTACTCAAAAATTTGTAGAACTTATTTTTCATATTGAAAGTAAGCGCATGTGTAAGCTCGTGAGTAAAACAATCAATCAGCGTATTTTCCATTGATGAAAAATCTTCAGCAGGCTTTGTATCATACAGAACGATATGATTGAACATCATTGTTGAAAAATAAGCATTAAAAACATCATTTGCGGAAGTAAACACAACTGAAAAGCGAAAATACTTTGAATCAATCGGAATGTTATAATCTGCACAAATCTCTTCATAGATTGAATCTGCATGACGAGAAAGTTCTACTGCGCTCTTTGTATTTTTTTCCAGATAAATTATGTCAAAATATTTTGTAGAAATGCAGCGGGGAGAAGCAGACAAAGTAAAAACAGAGAGAACAGAAATTACAAAAAATGACAAAAGAAACTTCATGGCAAAAAAAAGGACACAGTTCCGCAGAACCATGCCCCCTCATATATATTTTATCAGACCCCAGCTTTGCTCGAAAGGCCTGGAAACAAAAAAAGGAGTCCAACATGAACTCCATTTTCTTGTGAAAGGCGTCGATCGGAATCGAACCGATGCATAGTGGTTTTGCAGACCAGTCCCTTACCACTTGGGTACGACGCCATAAGGTGTTAATAATCTAACAAATTCATTACTGAGTGTCAAGATAATAATTCAAAATTCAATAATTATTTCAAATTCTTCAGCTGGCTGCTTCTTTCAACAAACACATTGTGTGCACCGATAACTGCACATAATCCGATTACACAAATATTGAACAGCGACATCGGAACAAGATAAAGCAAAAGTTCCAGAATCCAGCACAAAATAATGCTGATTACAAATTTTTTTTCAGCCTTTGGAATTTCGAAGCCTTCACTTTTTTTCTGTGTTTTGATTTTTGAAATTTTTAAAGACCAGACAATGATTTCAAGTAAAAGTAAAAAAGTTGATGCAAGAACAATAATCAATTTATAACTCATTTTTCAATTCTCTTTAATAAAGTTTTTTTCGCACTGTCAAAAGCAAGCGGAATTTTTTCAATTTCTTCCATCGTATCAGCAGAAACCCAGACATATTCAGAAACTTCACTCTCATCCATTTTGATTTGAGCACCCTCTTTTATTTTAGCCGTAAAAAATATATCGCATGTTTTATAGATGATATCGCGGTAAACATACGTATTCGGAAAACTGCACAGAAATTTTATATCACAAACTTCAAGTCCAACTTCTTCACGGCATTCTCTTACAGCTGACTGTTCTGCAGTTTCATCAGGCTCACAAAATCCACCGGGAAGAGCCAGAAATCCTTTTCTCGGATTCTTTGCACGTTTTTCAAAAAGAATTTCACCCTTGGAATTTTCTATTACAACACCGACTGCAGATGCAACATTGTTATACAAATCAAAACCGCAGTCTGGACAAAACCATTTTCTTCCATTTAGAAGCGTTTGAATGTTTTTTGAACCACAATCAGGACAAAAGTTGAATACATTGTCTTTCATATGAATAATATAGCAAAAATTTCATCTTAGTTGAATATAACGGTAAAAAACATTATATTTATACTGAAATTTCTCGGAATTTCTCGAAGTTTGAATTAATGGGTCAGACCGAAAAGGCCACCCAATAAAAGGAGTTTTTATGACAGTTAACGAAATTAAAAATTCTAAGATCAAAGCATGGATCGAAGAATGCGTTAAAATGTGTGAACCTGATGAAGTTGTAGTTTGTGATGGTTCAGCAGCAGAGTATGACCGCCTTGCACAGAAATGTGTTGATGCAGGTCTCGCTACTCCATTGGCAAAAAAGCCACACTCTTTCCTTTTCCGCTCAGATCCATCTGACGTTGCACGCGTAGAAAAAAGAACATTCATCGCTGCAAAAACACAGGAAGCAGCAGGTCCAACAAACAACTGGATCGATCCAAAAGAACTTAAAGCAACTATGTCTGGTCTCTACAAGGGATGTATGCATGGTCGCACAATGTACGTAATTCCATTCTGTATGGGTCCACTCGGTTCACCAATTTCAAAGTGTGGTGTTGAACTTACAGACTCTGAATACGTTGTTCTCAACATGGATATCATGACACGTGCAGGTGAAAAAGTTTGGCAGTATCTTGATGACAACTTCGTTCCATGTCTCCACTCAGTTGGTAAGCCACTCAATAACGGCGAAAAAGACAATGGTATTTGGGCATGTGCTCCAGTTGAAAAGAAATACATTTCACAGTTCCCAGAAGAACATCTTGTATGGTCTTTCGGTTCTGGATACGGCGGAAACGCTCTCCTCGGAAAGAAATGTTTCGCACTCCGCATTGCATCTGTAATCGCTCACGAAGAAGGATGGCTTGCTGAACACATGCTTATCCTTAAGCTTACAAACCCACAGGGAGAAGTTAAGTACGTAACAGGCGCATTCCCATCAGCATGTGGAAAAACAAACCTCGCTATGCTTATTCCAACAATTCCTGGATGGAAGGTTGAAACAATCGGTGATGATATCGCATGGATGAAGTTCGGTGATGACGGTCGTCTCTATGCTATCAACCCAGAAGCAGGATTCTTCGGTGTTGCACCAGGAACATCTGCTGAATCAAACAAAAACGCTCTTATTTCTGCTGAAAAGAATACAATCTTCACAAACTGTGCTCTTACAGAAGACGGAGACGTTTGGTGGGAAGGTATCGGATATCCAGCAAAGGGCAAGCTTGTTGACTGGAAAAACAACACACGCGACGCTCTTCCAAAGGACAAATCTCCTAAGGGTGAAGAATTCGCTCATCCAAATGCACGCTTTACAGCACCAGCAGGACAGTGTCCATGTATCGCAAAGGAATGGGAAGATCCAAAGGGTGTACCTATTTCTGCAATCCTCTTCGGTGGACGCCGCCCATCAACAGTACCTCTCGTACACCAGAGCCGCAACTGGAACCACGGTGTATTCCTCGGTTCTATCGTAGGTTCAGAAATCACAGCTGCTTCTACAATCAACGCAGACGAAGTTGGTAAGATCCGCCGTGACCCATTCGCAATCCTCCCATTCTGTGGATACAACATGGGTGACTACTTCCAGCACTGGATTAACGTTGGTAAGGCTGCAAAAGATCAGGACAAGCTTCCTAAGATCTTCTACGTTAACTGGTTCCGCAAGGACGAAAACAATGCAGATCTCCCAGGTGGATTCATGTGGCCAGGATACGGTGACAACAGCCGTGTTCTCGCATGGATTTTCGACCGCTGTAACGGTGTTGACAATGCAGTTGAAACACCAATCGGATTCATGCCAAAAGAAGGTGCTCTTAACACAGAAGGTCTTGCAGACTACTACAAGAAAGCACTCCCAGAAATCCTCAAGGTTGATGTTGAAGGATGGAAGAAAGAACTTAAGGATGTTCGTGAAAACCACTACACAAAATTCGGTTCACACCTTCCAAAGGAACTCAGCGCAATCCTCGATGATATCGAAGCTCGCTTGAACAAATAATTTTTCAGATTCAGCACTCGCTTAACGGGTGCGGTCTAAAAAGCATTTCCCTGTCAGATTAACTTCTGGCGGGGATTTTTTTTGCATAACCGTATTCTTCAAGAACTTTACAGGCGTCGCTGTATCCAAGTTCAATCAGAGAATAAATTTTTTCAGATGAAAAATTCACAGTTCCATTAACCATATCTCCAAGATCATAAGAAGGAACAATATGAATGATCTGAGCAGAAGATTCCCCATCATTAAAATTTCTAAGCGCAGGATCGTGACGCAAATAAACAATAAAAATTTTTTCCAGATTCTTATATTTCAACAAAGGTGCAAGCGGAGTATTTTCACCACCAGCTTGAGAAAATCCGCCGTCAACAAATTCCTTACTCTCACCAAGAGAAATTCCTTCTTCAATAACAGATTTATCAAGAGTCTGTGACTGATAAATTCCTGGAAGAGCAGAACTTGCCAAAAGAATATCACATACATTTTTTTCATTAATCTGCTCATTCAAAAGAAAGCTGTATAAAAAAGAATTTTCACCGCTTAAATACTGAATTAAAATCGATTGTTTTTCCAAAGCCGTTGCATAAACATCAATTCCACTTTCATTCAATTTTTTAAGTGTGACATTTTTTTCAATTATTTTTCGCAAAGGATTTCTGTCAAAAAGCCCCTCCGCATGAGAATCATTCAATGAATAATCCAGAAGGCCTTTCCCAATTTTTCCAAGAAGATTCTTTCCAAATTCTTCAAAATCAACACCATCTTCCCCGCTTGATTCAATCGCCGTACTCAGCAAAGATTCACCGACAGAATAAAGAGTTTTTTTATCAGGCCTCATAAAAGAAAAATAACCGACCTTATTTCTCCAGATTTCTTCCTGAGTTTCACAATCAGTGCACACACAGAGAGCCGCATTCAACGCACCAACAGAAGTACCACTGATAACCTGTATATCTTTTGTTATTCCATATTCCTCAAAAGCTTTCCACACACCGATTTCATAAGCACCTTTTGCACCACCACCGGAAAAAACAACGCCGACTTTTTCTGCGGAATCTTCAGTTCTCTGTTTTGTACATGAAATTAAAAAAACAAAACAAAATAAAAAATAAACAGGTAAAAATCTTTTCTTAATCTGAGCAGTCATAAAAAAAGTTTACCACGAAAAAATTAAATTTTCATGTTATAATTTTTATGAGGTGAAAAAATGAACGAAGACTTTATGCAGATGGCAGTAGACAAAGCAAGAGAAACAATGAATAAAAATATCGGTGGACCTTTTGGTGCTGCAATAACAGACAAAGACGGAAAGCTGATTGCAGTAAGCAGCAACCGTGTTCTTGGAGATCATGACCCGACAGCACACGCAGAAATCTCCGCAATTCGTGAAGCATGCAAGAAACTCGGCACTCACAATTTGAGCGGTTGTACAATTTACGCAACAGGATATCCATGTCCAATGTGTCTTGGTGCAATCATCTGGGCAAACATAAAAAAATGCCGTTTCGGATGCAGACCTTCAGATGCAGATAAAATCGGATTCCGCGATGACTTTATCTATGAATATATAAAAGGAAACTGCAGTAACAAAGATGTACTTGAACTGGAAGAAATCGACAGGGAAAAATGTTTGAAATTATTTGAAGAATATAAAGAAATGAACAAAGAAATGTACTAATCTTAATTTTTATTTTATATAAAATTATCGCAAAGGAAGTGTTGAGCAGACCGAAAATATTCTGTTTGTTGCAGTCGCAAAAGCGACATGATAAATAGTTTCTTTGCAAAAAACAGTATATAGATGCTGTACAGCATCGGTTTTGTAATGCTCAACACAACTGGGAGAAAATTTTATTCTATTTATTCAGCAGATTCTTTATCACGCATTACGAGAGAAAGAACAAGAGCAACAACAAATACAACAGCAACACAGTTTCCTGCAAAAACAGTCTGAACAATTTTTGGGAAACATCTGAAAATGTCGTTAACCTGAGTAAAGCCAAGACCGATTCCAAGTGAAAGAGCTGTAATTGTAACATTCTTTGAACTGAAGCCGCACTTTGAAAGCATCTGAATTCCACTTGTAACAATTGAACCGAACATCATGATTGTACATCCTCCAAGAACTGCATCAGGTAATGTTGCAAGAACTGCACCAAATACAGGGAACACACCAGCGATGATAAGAACTGCAGCTCCTGTTCCGATTGCAATTCTGTTTACAACTCCAGTCATTGCAACAAGACCAACGTTCTGACTGAATGAAGTGATTGGTGAACAGCCAAAAAGACCACCAAGAGCACTTATAAATCCGTCACAGGAAATCGATCCTGAAGCTTCCTTAACTGTAATTTCTCTCTTAAGCCCTGAAGCACAAAGAGCAGAAGTATCACCCAAAGTTTCAGTTGCAGAAACAAGATAAATCAAAACAAAAGAAATAATTGCACTAACATTGAACACAGGTTTGAACATCATGAATGCAGGCACACCGATGATTGGTGAAGATCCTACTCCAGAAAAATTAACTTTTCCAAGAATAAAGGCAAGAATGTATCCAACGATGAGCGCAAAAAGAACTGAAAGTGACTTGAGATAATTTTTTGCAAAATGAGAAAAAAGGAGTCCGCTTATAAGAGTTACAGAACCGATGATCCAGTTTTTTGCAGAACCGAAATCAGGATTATATCCGCCGGCAAAAGAAGTTGCACCAACTGACAAAAGAGAAAATCCGATTGCAAGAACAACGTTTGCAGCAACAACAGGCTTAATCAGTTTAATCCAGAATTTTCCAAAAAGACCAAGAAGTCCTTCAATAATACCGCCGGCAATTACAGCACCAACAATTGCACCATAGCCGAATTTTAGTCCAATTGAACATGCAACTCCAACGAATGTAAAACTAATTCCCATTACGATTGGAAGACGTGAACCGATTCTCCACAACGGAAAAAGCTGAATGAATGTACCGATTCCCGCGATGAACATTGCAGACTGAATCAAACGTGCAACATTATGCTGTCCAACTCCACAAGCACCAGCAATGATCATGATAGGTGTAATATTTGCAACGAACATTGCAAGTACATGCTGCAAACCAAAAGGAAGTCCCTTGAGCGGATTCAATTTTCCATCAAGTTCATAAATTTCCTGCATCTTTTCCATAATATACTCCTGCTAAATTAGACCTGATAATACTATTCAAAACTATTTATTTGTTCTGAAATTAATTTTCTTAGGTTCAACTTCCATTGAATCAACAATTGCAAGTGATTCAAGATGATAACCGAGGTTTCTGATGAATTGTCCGCCAGGCTGAAATCCTTTTTCAATTGCAATTCCGATTCCAGAAACTTTTGCACCCGCCTGATTCAAAATTGAAATAAGTCCCTGAAGAGCAGCTCCATTTGCAAGAAAATCATCAATAATCAAAATGCAGTCATCCTGAGTAATGTACTGCTTTGTAACTACAACAGTATTTTTTGTCTTGTGAGTAAACGATTCAACTTCTGCAGAATAAACATCGTCGCTTATGTTCAGAGATTTTGATTTTTTTGCAAAGACAACCGGAACTCTGAATTTCTGCGCAACAAAACATGCAATTGCAATTCCAGAAGATTCAACAGTAAGTATCTTTGTAATGTTTTCTGATTTAAATCTTTTGTAGAATTCTTTACCGATTTCTTCAAGTAAACCGACGTCAAGTTGATGATTCAAGAAACTGTCAACGCGAAGAACATTTCCTTCCTTGACAATTCCGTCTTTGAGAATTTTCTTCTCCAAAAAGTTTAATTTCTGAGACATATTACAGATTATAGTAAGAATGAAAAAAAATTACAAACTTGAATTACAGCTTTCTGGATTTTTTCCTGCTGATTTTATCCTGGTACATTCTTTTATCAGCAACTTTCAAAAGCTCGTGATAGTTTGTTCCATCTTCATTTGCAATAGACATTCCAATAGAAAAGGAAACATTCAATTCCTCACTCATTGAAATAATTATTTTACTTGAAGAACGGAGCTCTTTATATGATTCAAAATATCTGTTAAATTCTGCTCTTATCTCACCGTAAACAACAACTACAAACTCATCCCCACCGAGTCTGGCAATAATTCTGTTTGAAGCCGGTATACTTTTTAAAATCGTTGCAATCTTCATAAGATACATATCACCGATTTCGTGGCCATAAGTATCATTTACATATTTAAGGCTGTCTGCATCAATCATATAGAAAGCTGCAGCAGGACATTCACCCGCATAAAAATATTTATTGATTTCTGAATAAAATGCACGACGCGAAGCAAGTCCCGTCAAAATATCTTCAGTAAGATCTTTCTTAAGCTGCCCGACCATATTATTAATATATTCAGAAAGTTCCATGAATTCCGGAATTGAATCTACCCTGATTTTTTCTTCAAGGTTTCCTTCACCAATTTTCTTAAGGCCGCAATTTACTCTATTGATTGAATTTACAATGTAACGGTCAAAAACTTTTGCAAGAAGGAAATAGAAAACAATAAATGAAATTATGATATGAAGTATAAAACAGAATATATCATCAAAAAAATCATCAAACAATTCTGAATAAGGAATTATTCTGCAGAGAATTATATCTCCGCTCTTTTTATGAACTGAAAAAAATTTATCTCCCTGTTTAGAAACAAAGGTGAAGTTATTACCTTTTTCCTTAAAGAAAGATCTTTTCATTCCAAGATATTCAATCGACTTTCCAACAAGATCAGTTCTTGCAGATCCTTTTACTTTAAAAGATTTTGGATCAATTGCAATAATGTTTGATTCAAGACTGTCTGTAAGCAAAGAAAAAATGTATGGAAGTTCATTTCGTTCCGTCATTTCTGAAATTCGATGAGGCTCATATCCAATCTGAACAATGAACTTTCTGTTTTCCGACCAGAGTGCTGAGTACTGCATATTTTTTCCTTCAGCAGTATTTGGCATTATTTCCTGACACAAAAAGAGGTCTTTATTTTCAAGAAGTGGCTTAAAGAAGGCCATCTGTTCTCCGGAATCAAAGCTAAAACCGATGTATTTTTCCTGGCTTCCTAAATACAAAACTCCTTCCGAATTAAAAAGATGAATTTCATCAACATCAATTATTGCCGCAATTTCACGTAATTTGAGTGGCGTAATTTTACTTGTAAGGTTGCTGAGGATATAAGATGCTGCCTGTGCCTTTGTCATACAGTTTTCTTTTATTTCAGATATTGCAACATCAAATTCTTCACTATTACTGTCCATTATGGATTCTATTTGATAAAAAAAGTTTTCAGAAGATTTTTTAAACTGTGTCTTTCTGTCCAGATATTTTTTTACCAGCATAAATCCGGACATCAATAACATCATGATAATAGATGCAACAAGAAGAATTTTTCTAATTAACTTTTTCATTCATAAACTCACACTTATTTTTTATAAGTATATTTTAATACAGATTGAACATTTTTTCTAGTTTAAGCTATAATTCAAACATGAAAACAATTACAGAATTAAAAGTCCGACCATATGAATGCGATTCCTACAGCCATGTAAATAATGCAGTTTACCTCAACTATCTTGAAATGGCACGAATGGATTTTCTTAATAAAAGCGGCTTCGATTACAACGGAATTGTTGCAGAAGGATTTTATCTTTATGTTACCCATGTTGATATCTATTACAAAGCTTCAGCCCTTTTAAATGACGAACTTGAAATTGAAACATACCCTACTCAGCTTAAACATATTACAGGCCAGATGCATCAGATAATCCGCAAAAAAGATGGTACTGTCTGTGCAGAAGCTGATGTTACCTGGGCAAGTGTTACAAAAACAGGACGTCCTTCAAAGCTCCCGGGAAAATATCTCGTAGAAGGATTAAAGCCTGAAACTGATTCTAACCAATCATAAATTCGATTTTTTCTAAAAAATAATATAATTTGCTCCCAGTCGCGCTGAGCAGTCCAAAACCGATGCTGTACAGCATCTATATACTGTCTGTTGCAAAGTAACTATTTATCATGTAGCTATCGCGACTGCAACAAACAGAATATTTTCGTCCTGCTCAACACTCTTTCGCGCCAATTATATTATATCAATAACAATTCAAAATTAAGATTAACTGATTATTACAGATCCTTTACTGATATTTTTTACAAGTTCCTTCATCTGTTCAAACTCTGAAGAATAAATTTTTCCTGAAAGTTTTACTCCGCTTGTATATTCTTCAGATAATGAACTGATATTAAACACTTCAAGTTTTCTTTTCAGCGTTTCGTATAGTCCATAATCACATTCAAATTCAAAATCAGTTTTTTCTATATATTCTTCAGTTTCACAAAGAGCAAGGACTTCTTTAACACTGTCACCGTAAGCCTTTACAAGCCCGCCTGTTCCAAGAAGTGTTCCGCCAAAATATCTTGTAACAGTCACAAGAATATTCGTTATGCCACTGCCTTTTAAAACATCAAACATTGGCCTGCCTGCAGTTCCACCCGGCTCTCCATCATCACTCATTCCGCAGGTTTCAGCTTTTAATCCCGCAATGAAACAGTGGCAGACATGAGTTGCATCTGAATAACGCTGCTTCTGTTCATGAAGTTTTTCTCTTGCTTCAGCCTGTGTTGTTACTGTAAATACTTCTGCAATAAAACGAGACCCTTTAATGTTAATTTCATTTGAGGGATTATTGAGAAGAACTTTCATTACATGACTCCGGAAGAATCTCGTTCACGCTCAAAAGGGAGTAATAATAAATCGGAATGCAGAAAAGAATTTTTGAATAAATCGTATATTGCTGAAGAATTGCATAAAATGAAAAAACAAGAGATAAAAATGAAAGCTTAAATCTTGATAAAACAGCAATATCAAGAGCAGTAACAAATATAATCATTATTATATTTTTAAACACTGAGTAGAAAACATATCCGATGAACTGAAAATATTTTGGACCAAGTAATGATGCACTCCTTAAAATTGCTTTTGCTGCAGAAATTTCCTTATAATCAATAAGAACATTCCATGCAAAAATAAACGGAAGAACTAAAATTACAAATATAGTTATAAGCATAGTAGAAAAAATTGTTGCAGAACGTACAAACTTTACAAACTCTTTTTCATTTCCAAAATCAATTTTTGAAGGAATCATGGAAGTAAAAACATTTCCAGAAAATTTTATTATCAGCAAAAGAATTAAACCGGAAACACAAAATAGAAACGCATAAAACAATCCTGCATTAACATTTCTCTTATCATCAAATCCAGAGAACAAAACATTTTCCCACGGAGAAGCATGTCTGATAATTTTTGTTGCCTTTCCAACAAGCCCTGAAATTACAGTAAATACAACAGTCAAAGCACAGAATAAAACCACAGCAGTGATACACATATTTCTCACAGATCTTTCCTGCATAACAGGAACTATAGAAACAGATATCATCAACGGAGAAAGAATTGTGAAAAGGAAAATTGAAAAAATAGTTTTTCCAAGACACAAACTCAATCTTTTTCTTAATATTGGATTCATCCTTTTATATTCAGGGCTTTTAAGCTTCATTTTTTATCCTCTGTTTTTAAATATTATTAACTGAATAAGTTAGCTTGAGCATCAGCACTTTCAACGACAATGCTTTCCACTTCATGAGTATCGATTCTTACACCGCCGGCTTTGAGACCTTTTTCTTCATAATCTTGAGCTTTGTAAGATGCGCCTTCAGCTTTAATTCTAGGCTTCTTAACGTACTTAAGATCGAACTTGAACTTCTCACGAGTATCAACATGAAGCACTTCCATTCCATCCGGTGCAAAATTGTAATCACGGTTCATAATCCATCCGGCAATACGGCATCTCTTTATGTAACACTGCATTGTTTTTGGATCACGATAAATTATTGTAAACAAAACTTTGTTGATAATTTCTTTTTCTGCATAATTACAATAGAACATTCCCTGATCAACAAAAGTTTTATCAGCAACATCCTGAACACCCCAGATTCCGGTTTTGCGTACAATGAGAATTCTGTCATATGGAGTAACACGAATAATTTCTCTTCCGCCTGAAACCTTAATTCCAAGATAGCCCTTCTCATCATAGCGGAGAGGAATATCTCTTTTAACAACAGTCTTAACATCTACTGCACTGAAGGTTGTAACTTCAGTCTGTCGAGTCAAAAGTTTTGGATCGATGTAACGTGTATCATTTTTTTCATCGAGCATTGAATATTTTTCAAGCTGCTCAACCATGCCGTTAAGATATTCAACAGCACAAGCCTTAAGATTCTTGAGTCTCTTTGCAATTTCCCTAAGTCGAGCATTAATTGCTGTAACCTGATCCCGATTTTTGTTGATATCAAAAAGTGAAATACGTCGGATTGGAATCTTCAAAAGTTTTTCAACATCTTCATCAGTAACATCGCGAATGAGTTCATCTTTAAAAGGAACAAAACCTTTTTTAACAGCCTTATCAACATCTTCCGCAGTAGTCATCTGTTCAATCTTTTTATAAATTCTTTCTTCAATAAAGATTCGCTCAAGAGTTCTTGCATGAAGATCTTCCATCAGCGAGCTACGTTCAAATTCAAGTTCATCCTTAATAATCGATGTAAGACGCTGAGCATAGAATTTTATAATTTCTGTAGCAGTCATTACAACAGGAACATTATCTTTAATTACGAGCATCGAACATGAAATTGATTTTTCACAAGCCGTGTATGCATAAAGTGCTTTTTCAACATCCTTAGAATAAACACCGCGCGGAAGTCTGATTTCAATATTACAATGATCTGTTGTATAATCTTCAACAGAACTGATTTTAATTTTTCCTGATTTATATGCGGCATCAATTGAGTCCAGAAGTTCTTTTGAAGTTGTATCGAACGGAAGCTGTGTAATTACAATTTTCTTTTCATCGCTTAAATCAAATTTTGCACGAGTAACAATTTTTCCGTTTCCATCATTATAGTTTGAAACATCAATAAGTCCGCCTGTAAAACAATCCGGGAAGATCTGAAACTTTTCGCCCTTAATGCATTTTATTTCAGCATCGATTACTTCACGAATATTATACGGAAGAATTTTTGTACTCATACCAACGGCAATTCCTTCTGCTCCACCAAGAAGCACAACAGGAAGTTTTGCGCGGAAAGCAATCGGTTCTTTACCACGACCATCGTAACTTGGAACATATTCTGTAATATGCGGATTGTACAAAAAATCTTTTGCAAACGGATGAACGCTACATTCAATGTAACGAGTTGCTGAAGCTTCATCTCCAGTGTAAAGGTTTCCGAAGTTTCCCTGACGCTGAATGAAAATTCCTTTGTTAGCAAGAACTACAAGAGCACCACCAATTGATGCATCTCCGTGCGGATGAAATTTCATACAGTCACCGACAACAGAAGCAACCTTATGCATTCTTCCGTCATCAATCTGAAAAAGAGTGTGCATGATTCTGCGCTGAACAGGTTTTAATCCGTCTTCAAGATCTGGAATTGCACGAGAACGGATAACGTAACTTGCAAACTCAATAAAGTTTTTATCAAATATATTTTTTACAAAAGCCATTGTCTGTTTCCTTATGCATCAATCTGATCATTTGTCAGAAGATTCTTTTCAATAAATGCCCTGCGCTCAGGTGTATTTTTTCCCATATAGAACTCAAGCAGTTTTGGAATCAATTTTAGCTGACTGATTTCTACAGGTGTAAGACGGATTGTTTCAGGCTGAATAAAATCCTTAAACTCTGCACCGGAAATTTCTCCAAGACCTTTGAATCGGGTTGTTTCACAGGATGCACCAAGCTTCTTCTGAGCCTCATCACGCTCTTCTTCACTGTAACAGTAAATTTTTTCTTTTTTATTTCTGCAGCGGAAAAGAGGTGTTTCAAGAATATAAATACGATGCTGCATCACAAGTTCTTCAAAGTAACCGAGGAAGAATGTAAGCAGAAGATTGCGAATATGGAAACCGTCATTATCGGCATCAGTTGCAATTACGATTTTTGAATAGCGGAGATCTTCTACAGTCTGTTCAATTCCAAGTGCTTTCATCAGCATGTAAAGTTCTGCATTCTTGTAGATTTCACTCTGTCTCTTTCCGTACATATTTTCAGGTTTACCGCGAAGACTAAAAATTGCCTGATAATCTGCATTGCGGCTGTGTGTCATTGTACCGGATGCAGACTGACCTTCCGTGATAAAGATCATTGAGTTTTCACCCTTTGCACCATCCTGAAGATGGAAATGGCAGTCCTTAAGTTTATCAATGCGGATACTTGTTTTTCGGTCAAGTTCCTTTGCTTCCTTTTTGACTTTGCTCAAATCCGTGCGGTACTTTTCATTTGCCTTAATTTTATCCTTTATTTTTTCTGCGGCAGTTGGATTTTTGTGAAGCCATGCATCAAGCCCCGACTGAGTTTCAGCAACAATCCACTGCTTGATATCAGTATTTCCAAGTTTATTTTTTGTCTGACTTTCAAAAACCGGATCCTTGATTTTTACAAGAACTGCAGCTCTTAGACCAAAGCGGATGTCATCGATGTCAAAATTTTCTCCGTAGAATTCGCGGATACCTTTTATAAAACCTTCTTTGAATGCGTTGAGATGCGAACCGCCGTCAGAAGTGTACTGTCCGTTTACGAAAGAAAAATAAATTTCATTTACACCGCTTACATGGCTGAATGCAAATTTTAAATGTTCACCAGAATACGAACCGATATCATACAAAGGTGGCTCAAGATTTTCCTTATCCTTTGAAGATCCAAGCTCTTTGTTAAGAAGATCAAGAAGTCCATTGTCTGATTTGAATTCCTGTCCGTTAAGTCTAAGCGTAAGTCCCGGATTAAGGAATGCATAGTTCCACATTCTGGCTTCAACAAATTCCATATTGAAAGTGTACTTGCCGAAAATTTCTTCATCTGGAACAAACTCAAAATAAGTTCCGTTTTTCTGCGGATTTTTAAGAGCACCTGTTCTTTGACTTACAAGCTTTCCTTTTTCAAAAACAGCGTCTGTACACTGACCGTCACGAACTGAAACTACACGGAAATATGAAGAAAGTGCATTTACAGCTTTTGTACCGACACCATTCATACCAACAGAAAACTGGAATACATCATCATTATATTTTGCACCAGTGTTAATCTGACTTACACAATCAACAACTTTTCCAAGAGGAATTCCGCGGCCATAGTCACGAACTTTTACGCGGCCATCCTGAACAGATACATCAATCTGCTTTCCAAAGCCGACAATAAATTCATCTATAGAGTTATCAATTATTTCTTTTATAAGAACATAAATACCGTCATTTTCATTGGAACCGTTTCCAAGACGACCGATATACATTCCGGAGCGAAGGCGGATATGCTCAAGTGCATCAAGATGTTTGATTTTATCATCACCATAATCCTGAACTTCTTTTTTTGCACGCTGAGATGCAGGATCAATCTGTTTAGCAGCAGCAAGTTTTTTCTCTGATTCTACAGCAGATGAAGCGGCCTTTAATGCAGCTTTTTTTTCAGCCTCAAGTTCTTTCTTTGTTTTCTTTACAGTCTTTGCATTTGACCAAGCACTGAATTTTTCTTCAGACGCAGCAGATTTTACAGCAGCTTTTGCTTTTACTGATTTTACCGCAGTTGCTTTTACAGCTGCAGATTTTGAAGATACTGTTTTCGAAGATGCTGTTTTTGAAACTGTTGATTTTGCAGCAGATACTTTAGCCGGTGCAGTTTTTTTTGCTGCAGGCGCACTTTTTTTAACCGCCGTAGTTTTTGCAGCAGTTACTTTTTTTTCTGTCTTTCCACCCATAAAATAAGTATACAATTTAATGTAAAATTTTTCAATTTTTGAAATTCAAATCTTATTCAAAAAAATACCCCCTGGCATGGACTAAAACCAGAGGGTATTTAATAAAACAACCATAAACACACATTAACCAAATGGAAGTCTTGTAAAGTTAGCTATATCTAACTGATAAAGTTATCATACACTAACTCTAAATTTAAATCAAGATTTTTTTTTAAAATTTTTATATATTTTAGTTCATGGAAAAACTGGGAAATCTGCATATAAAGAATTTCAAAATCTTTCAGGATAAAGAAAAATTCTGCTGGGGAATAGATGCAGTTCTTCTTTCTGATTTTGCTGAATGCCACAAAAACACAAAATGCGCTGACCTTGGAACAGGAAACGCAATCATCCCGATTTTAATGGCTGCAAAAAATCCGGCAGTAAAATTTTACGGCGTTGAAATCCAGAAAGAAATTGCAGATATGGCAGTAAAAAGCGTTGAAATCAACAAACTTAAAAATCAGATTACAATATTCAATGAAGATATAAAAAATGTATTTTCTGTTCTTGAAAAAAATTCTTTTGACTACGTTACAAGCAATCCACCGTACATGAAAACTGAAAGTGCAGTAATTAATTCAAACGATGCAAAATCAATTGCGCGACATGAAATCTTATGCACACTTGATGATGTTGTAAAAGCTGCGGCAGGCCTATTAAAATCGCAGGGAAAATTTTTTATGATTCACAGACCAAACAGACTTTCAGAAATTTTCAAATGCTGCGAAAAATACAACCTTGAACCAAAAAGACTTCAGATGATTCATCCATCTGAAAACAAAGCACCGACAATGATTTTAATTGAAGCCGTCAAAAATGCAAAGAGCGACCTGAGAATCCTCAAGCCGCTCTTTGTGTATAATGAAAATAATTCCTACACAGATGAAATCCTGAAAATCTACGGTAAAACTACCATCAGCTCAGGAACTTCTGACGATTAATAATCCCAGTCTTCATCAGGCTGTTCTTCTTCTTCATCCTCATCGTCTGAATAATCTTCTTCAACTTCTTCCTGTTCTTCTTCACCATCATCTGAATCATAATCAGCATCGTAATCAGAAGAATCATCAGATTCATAATTTGCTTCAGGTTCATCAAAATATGGTTCACCAGTAATAGCGATGATTTCCTTCTTGATGTAATCTGTTACAGCATATTTTTTTGCATTATTACAAAGCTGCATCTTGATATCTGCATCTTTTTCTGCACGAGCCTTCTTTACAAGCATGAGAGACTGTGTATCGCGGCTGTCAGAAGAAACTGCAAAATCACGTACATAACCTTCTTTTACAGTGTATGAATTTACGTCAAAATATTTAATCTTGAAGAAATTAAGCTGAATCGAGCGTTCTGCCTTTCCGATGATCTGAACGATTGCTTCCTTCTTGAGTGTTCTTCCAGCGTAATCAAGTGGATTTGGAGCTGAGAAAACAGGTGTATCTTCAAGGATAAAAGCTTCATGTCCGTTGTATGGAGTAACTCTGTTTGCATAAATGAAACAGTCTTCACTCTTATACTTTGCAGAGAATGCTTCAACTTCAGTCTTTTCTTTTCCGCTGAGTCTTGTAACTTTCTGTGGCTTATCTGATGCTTCTACAAGAACAGTTCCTGTTGGAATGTATTTCTTGAAATCAATTGCACCTTTGTTTTCACCACTTTCAATTTTCTTGCAGATGAATGCAGACTTATCCTTATCTTCCTGGAGACAAAGAAGCTGACCTTTTCTCTGTTCACCAACTTCAGTTTCCTTGAGAGGACGCTGTTCTTCAACAGGATTTTCCATATCGTTGAGACACTTGTAATATGTGCTCTTAAGAAGCTCATCCTTTGTTGAATCAATAAGATCTGAAAGCATATCATAGATGATGTTTTCTTCACTGAATGTAATATCAGACTTCTTAACGTAAACTTTTTCAATTACAGTTTTGTCTGCATAATAATTTACAAGACAGAATTCAGGATTAATGAATTCGTTGAAAGCTCCACAATAAGTAGACTTTGTAATCTTTCTTGAAGAAATATCAGAATCATCCGGAGACTTGTAAGTAAATACTGTAGAATTATAGCATCTGATCATACCAGGTTTTGCATCAAAAGCAACAATAACATCCTGAACATAATAGATATTATCTTCATAAACAATCTGGATAAAATCTCTTTCCTGATTGTCAGACATGCGGATTGCTTTTTCTACAACAGGCTTTCCGTCAACAACAACGGCCTTAAGCACAGTTCCCTGACGAACAGTGTAGCAGTACTTCATCTTTCCTGCATTTTCACCTTCAGTCAATTTCTTCCAGATACCACCCTGAGGGAAAAGAACCGGAGCATCAACAGTCTTAAGCTTAAGAACTGGATTTACTGGAGCACTTTCAGCGCTTTTTGCATCTGACTTCTTTTTTCCGCAAGAAACAAACACTGTCATTGCAGAAGCAATCATCAATGTGCACAAGAGTAATTTTTTCATATCTCATCCTCTATAAAAAAAAGTTTAAAGCTATAAACTCTACAGATTATCAAAGAAACTAAGGCAGCCTTACGTCTGCCTCACCGCTTTATGCAAAGCATAAACCGGCTGCTCTACAGATTATCGAAAAATCCCTTAACCTTAAGAAGTTCAGCGTTAAGGATTCCACCCATTGCAGCACCACGCTTTGTGTTGTGGCTGAGAGCAACGAACTTTACATCGAATACGTTACATGGGCGAAGTCTGCCTACTACACATGCCATACCCTTTTCTGTTTCACGGTCACGGCGTGGCTGAGGACGATTTTCTTCTTCGCGGTAAACGATAGGCTGTTTTGGAGAAGAAGGCAAATCAAGTTCCTGAGGAACAGACTTATATGCTGCCCATACCTTCTTAATTTCTTCAAGAGAAGGCTTCTTGTCTTCAGGAAGATCAAATTCCAAAGAAACACAAGCTGTATGTCCGTCAATTACAGGAACACGAGTACATGTTGAAGAAACAACAGGAAGAGCTGCATTTTCAATCTTTCCGTCTTTAACAGATCCAAGAATCTTAAGACATTCTTTTTCTGTCTTTTCTTCTTCACCGCCAATGTATGGAACAATATTGTCGATCATATCGAATGAAGGAACACCAGGATATCCTGCACCGGAAGTTGCCTGAAGTGTTGTAACGATTATTCTCTTTACAGGATAACCTGCCTGAATAAGAGCGTGAAGAGGCATCATGTATGTCTGAAGTGAACAATTAGGCTTTACTGCAATAAAGCCCTTATCCCAGCCGTGATGCTTTTTCTGTTCTGCAATTACATCAAGGTGTGCAAAGTTAATTTCAGGAATAAGCATTGGAACATCTTCTGTCCAGCGGTTTGCAGAAGCATTTGATACAACCGGGATTCCTTCTGCAGCATAAGCTTCCTCAAGATTCTTAATATCTTCTTTTTTTGGAAGTTCAAGTGCAGAGAAAACAAACTTACATTTTCCGATTGCAGCCTTTGCATCGTTTGCATCCTGAATTACAAGATTTGCAACATCAGCAGGAATATCTTCACCGATGAGCCACTTTGAAGCAACAACATCCTTATAAAGCTGACCTGCACTTCTTGGAGAAGCAGCAACATATGTTACCTTAAAAAACGGATGATTTTCCAAAAGCTTGATATATCTCTGGCCAACCATACCTGTTGCGCCCAAAACACCTACATTAATCTTTTCCATAATTTTATTCCTTAATCAGTTTCTAAAAAAAATATTTGCAGCAGGAAAATTATCTGCCGCATTAATCAATTAAAGACCGCACTTTGCAATTGCATCTTCAATAGTTTTCTTTGCAGCATCTGTAACTTCAACAAGAGGAAGTCTCATTGCACCTGCAGGCATCTTCTTAAAGTTCATTGCGTACTTAATGCTTGTAGGATTTCCATCACAGAATTCTGCCTTGAAGAATGGAGCAAGACGATAATGAATTTCTCTCATCTTCTTAAAATCACCATCAAGACCAGACTGAGCAAATTCATGCATCAGCTTTGGAATGAGATTTGAAGCAACAGAAATAATACCGTCTCCACCAGCTGCAACAAGAGGCAATGTCAAACCATCATCACCAGACATAACAGCAAATTCAGGATGTACTGACTTAACCTGACCGATAACTTCCATCATCTGAGCAACAGAACCAGAAGCTTCCTTTACACCGGCAATATTCGGAAGATCAGCAATACGAACCATCAAATCAGTAGGAATATTAACTCCTGTTCTTCCTGCAATATTATAAACAACGATTGGAATACCAACCTTTGAACATGCTGCAAAATGCTGATAAATACCTTCCTTTGAAGGCTTGTTATAATATGGAGCAACAACAAGTGCAAAATCAGCACCCTTTGCCTTTGCGCGTTCAACATAACGAACAGCATCAAGAGTGCAGTTACTTCCGGCTCCAATCATTACTTTAACGTCTTTGCCAGTTTTAGAGTTGAATTCTTTAACAAGTTTTATTGCGATGTCGATAAGTTTATCTTCTTCATCTTCTGTGAGGGTTGGAGTTTCACCTGTAGTTCCTAAAGGCAAAAGTCCGTCAATTCCCTGATCCAACTGAAACTGAACATTCTTGGCAAATCCGTCGTAATCAACAGATCCGTCAGCGTTCATCGGCGTAATCATTGCTGTGTAAGCACCGTGAATTGCTGCCATAATTGAACTCCTGTAATTTAAAATTTACTTGCGTGATTATTGCACTTTATATGGAAAAAATCAATAATTAGCGGTTTTCTCAGGAGCGGGCGTTTTCCGCTAACCCGCTTTCCGCTCCAATGTGCTCGCTTCGCTGCGCGCATTCCACTTCAATCGGGGCTAGGATTTTTCTCTTGATATTATAAAAAGATGATTAAACTTTAAAATCAAAAGTAAGAGGTTCAGAATAATTTTTATGCACCTTGAATAAGAGGATCAGAAATATCTCGACCTTTCTCATAAATAACATAAGGATCAATATCTAAACAATTATGCTTATCGTATTTTCTATGCTAAGATCCAGGCTAATGTTCCATTCAAAACAGTACAATTACTCTTATAAAAACTGATATTCTTTAAACACTCAAAAACACCTTTGCCAACTAAATGAGAAACATCAAATTCTTTTATTAAACCATCAACAAAGTAGACAATCACTTTATAATCATCTTTAGGAATAACCTGTACAACTTCCATGATTTTCCTCCTACTTTAAAGGTTCAATACTTTGCGGTCACTGCATTTATAGAACAGACGCTAATTAATTATCATCCAAAGTTACGGTAAACCAGTAATGTGATCTTCTGCCGTTGTCACCACACGTATTACCAAAAGAGTTAACACATTGAGAATCAAAGGTTTTATCTTCTTTCAAAGCCTCCAAAGTACGTGTAGTATATAAGTACTCCCTGTTTATCCTTCCAACTTCAACGTTGCTATCACTGTAATCATCTGCCTTAGACGTATAAAAATAGAATGTACTTTCTTTAGCAGTAAGAGTTACTGTGTTTGTACTTGAATTCATTTCTACATTATCACGATTAAAATCATTATTCTGTTCTCCTCTCCAGTAGGCAATTTCTTGCTGTCCTGTGTAACTATCGTCATTCTTAGCCTCGATATATAAATATACATCAAGGAAAAGCCTGTAGCCGTCACCTCTTGTAAGGAATGCCTTCATTTTTGGTAAGGTAACTTTCACCGGCTTAATCTTTACATATACACGCTTTGAAATATCAACAGAAGCATAACCTGCCTTTGAAACTCTTATCGTCAGAGTGTGATAGCCGTCATCAACTGTTCTTGCCGTTAAATCACCAGAAGTTCCGTCAACCAATAAGTCTATT
>JAILEY010000074.1 GCA_024687165.1 Treponema sp. | reverse complement strand
AAAATGTTCCCGCCTTCCAACTGCAAATCACAACGACCGGAACAATTATGCCAACATGATTTCTGTAATTCAGAATCTTGAAGATTTGAGTGATGAATGCTGTTCAATGATGCATTCACTGTGCAAGTTCAAAAAAGAATCAGAAGTGTCTGCTCTTGAAAATCAGAGTAAGGAACTGGTTGAGTATTTTAATCAGGTATATATTTTTTATGAACAGACTTGTACTTACATCGCCCTTGGTCTTTCTGAAATTGATAAAGTTCTTCTGTCTGATGTGGAAGACAAAATCGACAGGACTAAGAGGGAACTTAAAAAAGCCAGTCGAAAGCGAATTGAAAATGGCAGCAATGTAAAAGCCGAACTAAATTATATGGATTTAGTCCGTAAAATCGAAAAAGCCGGCGACTGCATTTTTGGAGTAATTCAGGCAATCCAGCCAAACCCGGGTGACTCAGTTCTTGTTGATGGTTCTGAAAAAAATCTGATAAGCGCGCAGAATGTAATTATCAATACAAAAAGCAGAAAGGCTTTTGTTTCAGGTAAAGAGGTTCAGCTTGCAGTAAAAGAATATGAACTGCTCGCCCTTCTTATGGAAAATAAAGGTCAGGTCCTTACCCGTGAACAGCTTCAGGAATCTGTATGGAACTATGACAAAGAAATAGAAAGCCGCACTCTGGATGTTCATATCGGGCTTTTGCGTCAGAAATTAGATAACCAGAAACTGATTGAGACAGTCCGCGGAGTGGGCTACAGAATCAACGGGTGAGGCAGAATGCTTGTTGGATAATTATTCGCTGTATTGGATATAGTTTTTCCATAATGCTACGATTAGTAGCAGAAAAAATTCTTTTTGTAACATTAGCTTTCTGTTATAATTTGGGAAGCGGCTTTAAAATATGGGTAAATAATAGCTCACGAGGTTAAGATTGAAGAAAACAAAAAACGCATGGATGTTATTGTAAAACATTCAGCAGATTTATCTTATATTGCGGCGGAAGAAAATCTTTTTATTCTTATAAAGATTCCGGAGCGTTTTGTTGCTGATGTAGAACTTGCATCTGAGCTGGAAAACCTGAAAATCCGCGATATCACTTTTGATGCAATTGAATTTAATGGAAAGGCAAAGAATGTTTTTGTTACAAATGCCAGCGGACATGTTGAACTAGATACAAATTCAAATCTGAATATTAAGATTAAATTTTTAAAAGGAAAAATTGATATAAATCAGTTTCATTCCGTTTCAAAAATCTTCTTTAGTGAAGACCAGAACTATTATCTTAAGAACGCAGGCCGTTTTGGAATCAGAAATGCGAATAATAAATCTTGTAGAAAACGAACCTGGCTCTTCCGGTTGCGAAGCTGCTCACGGGCTTTCATCTTATGAAGCGCACCGAGTTCTCCGAAGCCGACACAGCCGAAGTCGCAGAAATCGCAAATCGGCTTAAATCGTACAAATCTCACTTTGCAACCTGCCATTGCACCGGACTTCCTGTTTTTAATCAGATGAAAGAAATTATGGGCGAACAATTGACTTATGTTCGCTCAGGCGATGAAGTTGTTGTAGAGTATTGAATTGATCAAACAGCTTAATTGATATTATTGTAACACATAACATGCACTTAAAATCGGATATCGGCTTTGGAAGGCAAAACCTGGAAAATTCCGTCTGACGCAGAAAAGCCTGACCGCAAACCTCGTCATTCTTCTACAAAAGAAACTTTATTGACTTTTCTCAAGCGTGAAAAGGAAGCCGCTCTTAAAGGCGGAATCTATCATAAAATCCAGATTGACCTTACTTATAATTCTAATCACATTGAAGGCTCGAAACTCACTCATGACCAGACTCGTTTTATTTCCCTTTTCTTTCCGCTCACCATCCCATAACTTTTTTCAGTCAGCGTGCAGAGCTCTTCAAAGTCTGTTGCGGAGGTGAGGAGGACGGTAATCCAGTGCTTTTTGTTCATGTGCCAGGCGGGGAAGATTGATTTTCGGTCAATGAGGTTTGGAATTTCCTCATCTGGAGCCTTCATGTTTACAACCCAGACTTCTTCGTCGCCAGTAAGGCCAAGCTGACGGAATTTTATCTTCATCATAAGGGCAAACCATTTTTGATTCGGGCAGCGGAAAACACAGTAATCTGGCGAGTCCGGCCATGGAAAATCAGGCTCAACTGAAAACTTATT
The DNA here is from genome assembly GCA_024687165.1 of Treponema sp. GTDB lineage: Bacteria > Spirochaetota > Spirochaetia > Treponematales > Treponemataceae > Treponema_D. The sequence continues at coordinate 106 of JAILEY010000074.1, read as the reverse complement.
TTTTATAAAGGCAAGATAATCATCATGCAAATCCTGCGATTCAAAACATTTTGCACGGATATCTTCTATAATATTCTGAACTTCTTCCCTGAGGAATGCGACAAAA
>JAILEY010000069.1 GCA_024687165.1 Treponema sp. | reverse complement strand
AAGCAGATGATAACTGAGCATAAAATGCCGGTGGCCATAGCGAGGTGGCAATACCCGTTCCCATACCGAACACGGAAGTCAAGCACCTTTGCGCCGATGATACTGCAATCGCGGGAAAGTAGGAAGCTGCCGGCTTTTTTTATTTTAAATTAAATTTTCCAATAAACTGTAAGTATTTTGTGTGAAACATGCAGTCTTTCCCGCGAAGCGGAAAAGTAGACAGACTGCGAAGACTTGGAGCAGTCTGGCCGGTTTTTCTTTTTTAAATTAAACTTTCTAATAAACTGCAAGTATTTTGTGTGAAACATGCAGCTTTTCCCGCGATTCGGGAAATGAGCCGATAGCAGGTGCGTGTCGGCGAACGATAGCAGGTGCGTATCGGCGAACACAAGCAAAAAAAAGCCCGTACAAAATTTCACGGGCTTTATAATAGAAGATTAGATATTATTGCTGAAGAGTAAATATTTCCTCTGGATCATTTCCACTTTGAATAGTTGCTGTTCCATTTGAAACAGTTATAAGGCTGCTTCCATTATCATTAACAAAGCTTACTTCAGTTTGAGAACCTGCTTTTTTATTCCATACGATACTAATTGTTCCATTTTCGTAATTACCTGATTTTGTGAAACTTCCTTTTTTTATAATTCCATCTGGATAAATTGATGCTGCTATAGACTTTGCTCTTGCTGCAGTGTTATTGCTGTACAAGAATATTTTTTCCCAATTTGAATTATTATTTTTTACATAAGTTGCAGCAATTGTCGCATTATTGTTATTAATACCGCTGTTGCTGTTATTTCCACTTTCGTTACTGTTATCGCTACCGTCATTTGAACAAGACACGAAACCAAATACCAAAGCACTTGACAAAATCATCAGTGCTAATTTTTTAAGATTTTTTTTCATAAAAATCCTCCTAATTAATTTAATTTTTTTTTACTATACAAAATTCGGGGGGGGGACTGTCAATCCTTTTGAAATAATTTTTTTTTATTTTTCTCCCCAGTCCGGGTGGAGCCCCTTTAGTCCACCGCAGCGAAGCGAGGAGGATGAGCGTGAGCGAAGGGCAGAACACGTTTAAGAGAAAAAGCTTGCTGCAAAAATAATAATAAAATTCTATTAAAAATGAGAATATTTTGTTAGATACGAAAGATTTAAATCTGTAAGATGTGCACTAAAAAGTATCATTCCACACAATTAAAAATGTTAAAAAATAATTTTCTGCGGAGTGGTTAAATGAAAAAATCAATTCGATTCAGTCTTGTCACATCAATCGGATGCGGCATGCTCATTGTTTCCTGTCTTATGACCATTTTAATCGGTCGTATGGTTCTTAAATCCAATACAGAACAGATTGAAAAAAGCATTGTTACTCTCACTGATAATAAAGCCGGTGAGATGGAAACTCAGCTGATGAATAATGTTAATGCTGCTGAAACTTTAAGTTCTGTTCTTGGCGGTTTTTGGGCTATTCCGGAAAAATATCGTAGATCTTCTATAGAGCAGGAAGTTCGTTCTATGGTTAAATCTACTGCTATTAAATCTGCATGGGCTTATTTTCTTCCAACCTGGTTTGATAATCTTGATAATGAAAATATTGATGAACTGAATAATCCTACAGGGCAGTTTAAGGTTCATTATATCAGGGATAAAGCCGGAAAAATTAAGAATGAAACTGTTTCTGAACTTTCTCAGGCTGAAATTGAAAGTTATACAAATAATGCAAATGCGTCTGTAAGTGATCCGAAAAAAATTCTTCTTGACGGTGACGAAGTTCTTAGTGTTAAAGTTTTTTCTAATGTTCACAATTCGCTTTTCCAGAATGTTGGTGTTGCAGGTGTTGATATTGTTCTTTCTGGTCTTCATTCTCTTGTTGACGGTAGCTCGATTTACAAAGGTACAACCTGTCAATTCCTTACTTCATCAGGAAAAATTATTGCAAGCAGTGATAATAAATCAATCGGTTCACTGAGCTCTTATTTTACAAATGATTTTTTAAAAAAGAATTTTTATGATAAAGCAGGAAAAATTACTGCGGACACAAATAGTTTTACTCATGACGGAAAATTTATTGTAATTTCAAAAGCAGCCGTAGACAGAACAGGTGCGGTCTGGTTCTTTGTTTCACAGACCCCAGTTTCAGAAATTGATAAGACTGCCCGCAACACAATGACTACAATTGTGATTGCTTTTGTTCTGCAGATTCTTGTTGTTCTTACAATTTTGTTCCTTGCAGTTAACAGAATTATAAAGCCTCTTAAAAAGAGTGTCGGTGCACTCAGAAATATTAGTGAGGGTGACGGAGACTTAACGGTTCGTCTTGAAACAAGTCAGCAGAATGAAATTGGTGATATGTGCCAAAGCTTTAACAAGACTATGGGTAAAATCAGCGATTCGTTTAAGGAAGTTAAAAATTCCGGAGATGCGATGGGGCATATTGGTGAAGAACTTAATGCTTCTATGGAAGAAACTGATAATGCAGTTGTGATTATTACTGAAAGTATTGAATCGGTTCAGAAGCAGATGCAGAATTATTCGGCTAGTGTTGAAGAAGCAAAAGCCACTGTTGATCAGATTGTAAAAAATATTTCTGTATTAAATACAAACATTGATTGTCAGGCTGAAAATGTAAAGGAATCTACGCTTTCTGTTGAAGAGATGACACGAAATATTTCTTCGGTAACTCAGATTCTTCAGAAAAATCATCAGTCTATGAATATGCTTGAACAGGCAAGTGAGCTTGGACGCACGATGATTGATCAGACTACTTCTTTAAGTAAGGAGATTCAGGAAAAGTCAAAGAGTCTTGCAGAGGCTTCTTCGATTATTCAGAATATTGCAAACCAGACGAATCTTCTTGCTATGAATGCAGCGATTGAAGCAGCTCATGCGGGTGAAAATGGAAAGGGCTTCTCTGTTGTTGCGGGTGAAATCCGAAAGCTTGCGGAAGAATCAAGCAGACAGGGCGACAGAATCCAGGAAGAGCTCGATGGTGTTTCTGAAATTATTTCAAAAGTTTCAGAGTCGTCAATTTCGGTTCAGCAGCAGTTTAAGACAATCTTTAGTCTGACAAAAGAAGTTACGGAACAGGAGAGGCAGATTTCTTCTGCAATGGAAGAACAGAATGCAGGAAATGTAAGAGTTCTTTCTGCAATGCAGCAGATTTCAAATATTACTCAGGATGTTAAATCAGGCTCTTATGAAATGATGGCAGGTAGCCGCCAGATTAGTGAAGAGATGGACAATATTGCAAACATGACAATTTCAGTAAATTCAAATATGAGGGCAATGAGTGAAAAAACTGATTTGATTACTGATTCTGCTTCAAAGGCAAATAATTGTGTAAGCAAGAATGTTGACAGTATCCGTAAGCTCCAGACTGCAATCGGAAAATTCAAGCTGTAATTGTTTGATGTTGTGATGTTAATCCGTTTTTTATGGGAGAATTAAATGAAGAAATTATTTTCTATAATATTGCTTAATTTTGCATTGGTTTGTTCTGTTTTTGCACAGGTTGATGTTAAGGTTCCGGAAGGTCAGGTTCAGGTTATTGATGATTTTGAAAACGGAAACTACTGGATCTGGGCCGGCTCTGACTGGGATCGTTATGGCGGACACAAAGCTTCGTGGGGTTGCAGACTTTCACAGAAGCATGTAACTCAGGGGCGCTATTCAATGGAGCTTCTTCTTGAGCCTGCATATTCTGGAACTAATGCTGTGTGGTTTTATGACGGATCTCAGGATCTTTCCGGCGGGAAATATATTGTGCTTGATGTTTACAATGCAACTTCTGTGGACTGCAGTATCAGCATTGTAATTCAGGCAACGGATGAATGGAAGTGGCTTGAGACTCCATCGTATGTAATTAAATCTGGAAAACATAAGATTGTACTTGATACATCTAAAATCAATGGCGACTTTTTTGACGTAAAAAGAATAAACGTAAATGCATTCCTCCTTGGAAATACAAAAAAGGATACAAGCATTTTTATTGATAACATTCTGCTTATAAAGTAGCCTAAATCACGTTTTTTATAATTTTTATAAAATTGACGCGAGGAAGTATTGGGTGGGGCGAAAATATTCTGTTTGTTGTTGTTGCGAAGCAACAGAGTATATAGTTACTTTACAACAAACAGTATATAGCGCTATATAGCGCGGTTTCGTCACACACAATAGGACCGGAAGTCAATTTTGTAATATTATTTATAGAAGATGAAGGCACCTTTTTTTGTTTGTTGACATTTATTTTTATGTCCATGATAATTGGGCGTATGAAAAAAAATCTAATTACAATATTTGTGCTTTTTGTTTCTTTTGCAGTTTTTGCAAAGACTAAACCTGAGCCTGGTTATTATTTTAAAATTCAGCATCAGTGTTATGATACGCAGGAAACTATAGTTTCATTATTAAATGTTTCAACAACGTTAAGGATAGATCCAGATTATTCTGGAGTTGGACTGGATGAAATTGCTGATGATCTTGGAATAACTCTAGCTGATGCAGCGGCAATGTCTGATGATAAGTTGAATGAATTTAAAGAATATTATTATGCAAAGAGGAGTCACTGCGGCTGGTTCTTTGCAGAGTTTACAACTCTCGGTGCTTCGTTTAATTATGAGCTTAGAAATACTCAAGTTGAATTAGGCAAAATGAAGATTGGTGCAAATATTTTTGATACTGACCGCATTATTTCTGTAGAAACATGGCGTAACTGCAGTACAAAATTTTATGTTCCTATGTATGTTGAATTTAATCTGTTCAGCATGCTTTTTGATGATAAAAGATATTTTTATAATCCTGAAATAAACTTTGGAATCGATTTTAATCTTGTTGCTTTTAAAAATATAAATTTCGGATTAAGTGCGATGGAAAAAATTTCTATTCGTAATATGGCTAAGGAACTTATCAGCGGAAAGGATTCTATAATTCACGGCTTAAGGGGAAATGTTCCGTCACACAAATTCTGTGTTTCTGTATTTGTCAGACTTTGGAGCATGTATGGTGAACCTGATCCAAATTACAAAAAATAGTTTAATGAAAAGGTTTCTTTTATCTGTTTTTCTAAGTTCGTTTTCTCTTTTGTTTTCGCAGGAAAAATCTCGGGCGGAAGAATATCTTTCGTCACTTTCAAAAATTGAGCAGGTGAGTCAGGTTTTTCTTGTAAACGTTGAAGGAAATGTTAAATATAAAGCTGTTGAGTTTTACAAAGGAAAGCCTGTTATTCCAGGCGGAATTCTTTTGTTTTCTTATAATATCGGGCAGTCAAAAGGGCAGGTAAAAAATTACATTCAGTCTATAAAAAATTATTCAAAAGAAAATAAAATTTCTGCTCCGTATGTTGCAATTGATCAGGAAGGCGGATACGTCAACAGACTGCGCGGAATAACTTCGGTACTTGTATCCAACGAAAAGATAAAAAATAATTTTGCACCTTCAGCGGCTTTTGATGTTTACAAAACTCAGGCTGAAGAAATGAAAGAGCTTGGAATCAATTTGAATCTTGCTCCTGTTGTTGAACCGCTTCTTGAATCAAATAAAAAATTTCTTGAGTCGCGATCTTACGGTGAAATTGAAAAAGCTTGTGTTTACAGTGTTTTGTGCATCAATGCTTATGAAAAAAATGGAATCGGAACAACGGCAAAACATTTCCCGGGAAATACGAATACGGATCCTCACACGGGGCTTCCTGAAATCCGCCTGTCGGAAAATGAAATTGCTCGTAATATGATTCTTCCGTTTGCATTTGTTCTTTCTGTAAAACCTAGTGCTGTTCTTATGAGTCATGCACGTGTAAAAAATGCTGATGATATTCCATCGTGCTTCAGTAAATACTGGATTAAGGATGTTCTTCAGCAGAAAATGGGATTTGAGGGACTTGTAATCAGCGATGATGTTTTTATGGGTGCGCTTGCTGATAACGGCTATCCTCCAGAATCTGCATGTGTTAAAGCGATTGAATCGGGCGTTGATGTTCTTATGCTCAGTGAGAAAAAGTTTCTTCCTGTTGCACTGCAGATTTTAGATGAAGCAGAAAAAAATCCTGAGTTTGCTAAACGGCTTCGTGAGGCTGAACTTAAGGTTATTGAATTTAAAATTAAAAAAGGTGTGCTTAATTGAAAAAAGAAAAAATAATCGGTGCAGAAGCTTTTGATCAGTATTACTCACAGATTTTTGAAAGCCGGTATGATTCATTAAAAAAATCTCTTACGCCTGAAATTTTTCACACTGAATTAAAATTTCAAAACTGCGAAAGTTATTTTCTTGATGCAGCAAGTATTGTAAGTGCGCTTTGTCTTCCTGTTCATGGAAGTGAAAGAGTTCTTGATTTGTGTGCTGCTCCAGGTGGAAAAACTCTTGTTCTTGCCGGAAATCTTGATGATGAAGCCAGTATGTTTTCCAATGAAAGATCGCCTGCAAGAAAAACTCGTCTTGCAAAAGTTGTTGCAGAATCTTTGCCTTTAGAAATTAATGAACGTATAACCGTAAGCTGCAGTGACGGTGCAACCTGGTGTAAACGTGAAGTTGAAAATTATGATTCAATTTTACTGGATGCACCGTGTTCAAGTGAACGTCATGTGCTGAACGATACAAAGTATCTTGATGTCTGGACTCCTTCAAGAATTAAAACAATCTGCATGGAAGAATGGGCATTGTTAAGTTGTGCTTTCAGACTTTTAAAAAATAACGGTTTTCTTTTATATTCTACATGCGCTCTTTGTCCTGCTGAAAATGATGAGATTATAAAAAAGCTTCTCAAAAAAAATCAGAATGTAAGAATTGTTTCAAAAGATGAAGTAAAAAATTATTTTGAAAAAAATCTTTCAAGTCATAAAGCAGAATTTATCTGCCCGAAAAATGTCAGCCTTGAAAAAATATTTTCATATGCGGAACAGACAGAGCATGGATTTCATGTGCTCCCCGATACAAGCAATGGTGCAGGCCCGTTGTATTTTTGTCTTGTTCAGAAAATAAATTTGGAACAGCCACAATCACAAGAAGTTTAAAATGAAAAATAAAATTTTATCAGAAAAGCTTGCGTATTTTTCAGCATTATGTTTTTTTCTTTCTGCAGTTGAATATGCAATCCCGAAACCGGTTCCTTTTTTTAGAATAGGATTTGCAAATATTCCTTTGATGCTTTCCCTTGAAGTTTTTACAAAGAGAGAAGTATTTGTTCTCTGCTTCAGTAAGATTTTTTTTCAGGCTGTTATAAGCGGAACTTTTTTTTCTTATATTTTTGTTTTTTCTTTTGCAGGAACTTTTGCTTCTGTCTGTGCAATGATGCTTGTTTACAATTTACTTTCAAAGAAAAATCTTGTTTCGTGGATTGGTGTGTGTGCAGCAGGTGCTTTTGCAAATAATGTTGTTCAGCTGCTTTTGTCATATTTTTATATTTTTGGAAGTAGTACCCGACTGATTGCTCCGTGGATTCTTCTTGTATCTTTAATTTCTTCTATTATACTTGGAGTTTTTGCAAATGTTTTCTGCAGTAAATCTTTATGGTGGAAAAATAAAATTTTTCTTGAGGATTCATTTTATGAAAGAAAAAAATCTGCTGACTCTTTTGATGATTTAAAATACAAAAACAGATTCAGTATAATTTCTGCTTTTGTTTCATTTGCGGCAGTAATTGCTTTGATTTTCTTCAGAAACGTTTTTGTCTCTGCGGCGATTTTTGTATCTTTTGTTATTTTAGTTTTTATAAAAAATAAAAAAGTAAAACTGCTTCCTTCTATTATATTAATTGTTTCAGTTACTTTTTTTGAACTTCTTGTTCCAAGCGGAAAAGTGATTTTTGAAATCGGTTCTGTAAAAATAACGCAGGGGGCTTTGATGCTTGGAATGAATCGTGCTTTAAGACTTTGTTGCTTCGTTTTTATTTCAAAATATTTTATCAGTTCAAATTTTGTTTTGCCGGGACAAGCTGGAGTTTTCTTTAAAAAAGTTATGAATCATTATGCATCATTAAACTCAACCGGAACTAAATTCAGCTTCAGACATTTTGTAGAAAGCATTGACACTGTTCTTTGTAAAATCAATTAATTGCAACTCACAAAAAAAACAGATATACTTTGCTCATGAGTGAAAAGAAACTTACAGTAGATGAAAAAACTCTCGAGAATCTTTTGTATCTTTCAAGACTTTCTCCAGAGAGTACAGACATGGCAACCTTAAAAAAACAGGTTGATGATATTGTTGGATATTTTGATATTCTTTCAAAGTATGATGATAGCGAAAATCCTTATGATGCATATCCAACAACACAGGCTCAGGCTCTTCGTGAAGATGAAATTGTTCAGGGTCTTGAAATGCACGACACAAAGAAAATCAATGAAGGTAACTTCCTCGACGGATATTTCCAGGTTCCAAAAGTTCTTGGAGAAGGCGCATAATGCTCCGTATGTGGATTTTATAGGGAACAAAAATGACTATTACAGAAACAATCAATAAATTAAAATCTGGGGAGATAACTTCAAAATCTCTCGTAGAAAAATTGATGGCAAATTTTGAGGAAGATAAAAAATCATCTTTGCCTCTCAATGCTTTTTTGGAAATGTATGAAGATGCTTTAACAAAAGCAGAATCTGCTGATAAAGAAATTGCAGAAGCAAAAGCTGCAGGTACTCTTGATAAGCTCTTTGAAGATAAGCCGTTGCTTGGACTTCCTTTTGCATCAAAAGATAATATCAGTGTTCGCGGACATAAACTTACTTGCGGTTCAAAAATTCTTGACGGGTATGTCGCTCCATACAATGCAACTGTAATCAATCGTCTTGAAGCAGCAGGTGCAATTACACTCGGCCGCTGTAATCAGGATGAATTTGCAATGGGGTCATCAACTGAATATTCAAGCTATGGTCCTACACGCAATCCGGTAAACCGCGAATATGTTTCAGGTGGATCTTCAGGCGGTAGTGCTGCTGCAGTTGCTGCGGATCAGGCGGTTTTTGGAATCGGTACAGAAACTGGTGGATCTGTTCGTCTTCCTGCAAGCTATTGTGGAATCTACGGACTTAAGACAACTTACGGTGTGCTTTCACGCTGGGGTGTTGTTGCTTATGGGTCTTCCCTTGATCAGGTTGGAATCCTTGGCCACAGTCCAAAAGATATTGCTCTTCCATTGTCTGTAATGGCAGGCGAAGATATGTACGATGATACTTCAGCAGATCTTCCATGTAAGGAATCACTTAAAAAGCTTGAAGCATACAAAGATTTTTCTTCACTTAAAATTGCAGTTCCAAAACAGTTCGCAGAAGCAAAAGGTTTGGATGCAGATGTTGCAAAAGTTTTTGAAGATGTAAAAGCATGGTTTACTTCAAAAGGTACAAAAATCGAAATTGTAGATCTTCCTATTCTTGATGCATCAATTGCTTCTTATTATGTAATTGCTCTTTCTGAAGCTGCATCGAATCTCAGTCGTTTTGATGGAATCCGCTATGGAAACAGAATTGATAACGGCAAGGGATACGATGAACTTTATGTAGATACAAGATCTAATGGTTTTGGCCCTGAAGTTAAGCGCAGAATCATCATCGGAAATTATGTTCTTTCTGAACAGTTCTCTGGACAGACTTATAAAAAAGGTATGAGTGTCCGCGCCCGTATTCAGAGAGAAGTTGCAAAGCTTTATGAAACTTATGACATCATTCTTTGTCCGACATGTCCTACAGCAGCATTTAAACTCGGTCAGAAAGTTGATGATCCTCTTGAAATGTATCTTAGCGACTTGTATACAGTCTTTGTAAATCTCGCACGCATTACAAGTATTTCGGTTCCTGCAGGTAAGAATAAAGATAACATGCCTGTTGGTATTCAGTTTGCCGGCCCTATGTTTGGTGAAGAAAAAATTCTTCAGCTTGCTCAGGCCTGGTATGAAGACCACGCAAATTAATCAGGAAGGAAATTATGGCAGTAGAAAAATATGAAGTTGTAATCGGATGCGAAATCCATACTCAGTTGCTTACAAAAACAAAGGCGTTCTGTGCCTGTGAAAACCGCTATGGTGGAATGCCGAATACACGAGTTTGTCCTGTATGTCTTGGACTTCCTGGAGCAATGCCTCGCGTTTCAAAAGGATATGTTGAACTTGGTGCAGTAGCAGGTCATGCTCTTAACTGTAAAATTGCACGCTTTACAAAGTTTGATCGCAAGCATTATTTTTATCCTGACCTTGCAAAGGGCTATCAGATCACTCAGTATGATATTCCTCTTTGTACAGACGGATATGTTGACCTTCCGCTGATTCATTATCCAAAGGATGAGCAGCCGGGTGGAGCAAAATGCCGTGATAAAAATTTCATCGGTGAGAACTGCATCATTGACGGAAAATATCGCCGTGTTCGTGTTGAACGCATTCATCTTGAAGAGGACGTAGGTAAGTCTCTCCATTTGCAGGGTGCTCATTCATACATCGACTACAATCGTTGTGGAACTCCGTTGATTGAAATTGTTACAAAGCCAGATATGACTTCAGGCGAAGAAGCTGCTTTGTTCTTTCAGACAGTTCAGGAAATTCTGCGTTACGTAAAAGTTACAAACGGTAACCTTGAAGAAGGAAATATGCGTTGTGACTGTAACATCAACCTTACAGTCTGGGAAGACGGGAAAAAATACCACACACCAATTTCTGAAATCAAAAACCTTAACTCGTTTCATTCAATTAAGGCAGCATGTGTTTACGAAGCAGCACGTCAGCTCAAGGAATTTGAAGAAGATCGTCAGGAATTTAATGCCGGTTTCAAAGTTACAATGGGTTGGGATGAGGCAAAAGGTCAGACTGTAGTTCAGCGTACAAAGAACTCTTTTGTTGATTACCGCTTTGTTGTAGAACCTGATATCAAGCCGTTTACAGTTGAAGAAGAATTGATTGAACGTGCATTCAAGAGAGTTGGTGAACTTCCTGAAGCAAAGAGAACTCGTCTTAAGAAAGAATATGGTCTTTCTGATTTTGACGTTGAAACTCTTACAACATCCCGCGACCTTGCAATGTGGTTTGAAGAAGCTGCAAAGGGTGCAAAGGATGTAAAGAAAGTTGCAAACTGGATTCTTGCGGAACTTCTTGCAGTTCTTAATGAACAGAAAAAGACAATTTCTGATGTTTCAATTTCACCTGCTCACATTACAGAGCTTGTAAATCTTATTGCAGACAGAAAAATTACAGGTGCACAGGGAAAAACAGTATTTGCAAAAATGCTTGAGACAAATAAGATGCCGTCTGTAATTGCAAAAGAAGAAGGTATGGAAGTTGTTGCTGATGAAGGTGCAATCGAAGCAATCGTTGATACTGTAATTGCAAACAACCCGAAAGCTGTTGCGGACTACAAGGGCGGAAAGACAAATGTTGTCGGCTGGCTTTGTGGACAGGTAATGAAGGAATCAAAAGGAAAAGCAAATCCTGCAGTTGCTTCTAAACTTGTTGCATCAAAACTTGCAGCTTTGTAATTTCTGAATAATTTAAAATGAAAAAAGGCAGAGTCTTTAAATGAAGTGTACCCCAATTATTGGACACTTTAACTGACGGAGCGAAAGGACTTGGTTCTGTATTCAACAGGGCTAAGTCCTTTTAGTTTTAACTTGATCCGTCTGTTATTATAATATTCAATGTAATCAATTAAATCCT
>JAILEY010000068.1 GCA_024687165.1 Treponema sp. | reverse complement strand
AGGATTTAATTGATTACATTGAATATTATAATAACAGACGGATCAAGTTAAAACTAAAAGGACTTAGCCCTGTTGAATACAGAACCAAGTCCTTTCGCTCCGTCAGTTAAAGTGTCCAATAATTGGGGTACACTTCATTTTGGACAGCTTTAATTTTTCATTCAAAATTACTCGTCATCATCAAAATCATATTCGTCTAAATCGATTTCATCTGAATCTCTTTCTTCAATTACAATTTCTTCAGAAAGGATGTTTCCGTGTTTGTCTCTTGCGGTTCTTTTTCTTGTGGCTTTTGTAATTGTTGGCTTGTCAGTTCTTCTGGATCTTCTGTATTCTTCAAGAAGCTCCTGATGTCTTAGTTCAGCATTGTATTCAGACCTTTCCCAGTCCTCAGCTTCTGACCAGTCTCTGCAGGCTGACAATAAAAGTAAGACTACAATAATCAATACGATCATACTGACCTCTTATAAAATCTTATTTTTTCTGAGTAACGTCATTTGTAATTGAAATGCAGACAATATCATCAATGCGAGTGTATAAAGTATATTTTCCCATCTGGGTGATTACATACTCATCTGTAACATCAACAATTACTCCGAATGATACGCCTCTGCCTTCTGCGCTTTTCTGGTCAATCGCAATTTCATGCCCTTTATTTGCTTTTAATACTTCTTTAAGATCGAGAGCGAAACAAGTTCCTGCATTAATCAATAAAACTGATAATAATGTAATAAGTTTTTTCATAATAAGTCTCCTTGTAAACTTCGCGTTAATGGCGCTGAAAAAAAATGTTTATATCAGAAATTATAATACTGTTTGCTTAGTTTTCTAAGAATCTTCTGTAATTTTTTTACATTGAATAGTTATTTTGATTTTCTGTATTAGAGTTTTTGGGTACAAGGGATGGAGGAAAATCTAAAATAAAATCGAAGGAGGATTTTATGAAGAAGAAAATTATTTTTGTTGTTTTTAGTTTACTGTTGTCAGCTGCAGTATTTGCTGAACGTCAAACAACCTTGAATTATGCTATCGGCGGATATTCTGTTGATGTAAAGGGCGATTTTGATGCAAAACTTACTTATGGATTTTCTCCATTTGGTCTTGCATGTTCAAATCAATGGTTTAAAGATTCTGCTGAATCAAAATTTAATGTAGGCTTTGATTTGAAATTCGGAATGTGGCTTTCTGCGGATCAGGAATTTGATGATGTGAATGATTCTGATTGGTTTAATCTTGGTGAATATCTTTCACTTGGACCTGTATTCAGACTTTGCATGGATGAGAATAATTACATTTATCTGACTCCAGGTGCTCAAATTGATTTAATTCAGGGATTCTATACTGGAAGTGGTGTTACATCAGGAAAAACTATCGGATTTGATTTTGCATTTTCTTTAGATGTTGCATATCGTCACTGGTTTAATGAACATTTCGGTTTAAACCTTGGCTTAGATCTAGATGTTCTTATTGCCGGATATTACATGCAGAGTTATGAAATGACTACTACAACGACAACAACATATACATATGATGGTCCAACAGGAAGTGGATTTGCATATCGTTTCTTAGTTGGCTTTTCAATGCGCTAAATAAAATGGCTGTCTTAATGTTGGTAATTTTCAACATGGACAGCTTTTTTTTATACTCTCAAAGTCTGTCGAAATTAAAATATAAAATTTTCTTTTTTGCAGAATGTGTGCGATAATTTTCTTATAACTATTTTATTTCAGGGAGAAAAAATATGGCACAGCATGCACTTAAAAATCCATGGAAATGGCTTGATGAATTTCGCGGTACTGATTTTTGCGGTGAATGGCCGACTTTGCCGGAACTGTTTTTCATTAATGCAAAACGATTTCCTGAAGCTTCGTGTTTTACGGATTTTGAAGGACCTGGTGGTGCAAAGCAGACTCTGAATTATAAACAGGTTGAACAGAATATTAAAAGCCTTTCTGCCTGGATGAAAAAAAATGGAATCGATCGCGGAGACAGAATTGCAGTCAGCGGAAAAAATTCTCCTGAGTGGGCAACTGTATATCTTGCTGCTTTAACTTGTGGTGCAACTGTTTGTCCTCTTGATTATGCTCTTCCTGAAAGCTCTCTGGAAAATCTATTGAATACTGCTTCTCCAAAAATGTTTTTTGTTGATGAAGAAAAGTATTCGCATTTTAATGAAGGAAAATTTAAGTTTGAAGTTTATTCCCTCAGTCCGAAGTTCAGTGAAAAATATGCGTACAATTTAAAAGATGATTTTTCTTCTATTAATACTCACATTGCTCAGGAAGATGATGTTGCGGCAATTCTCTTTACAAGCGGAACTACAGGAAATCCAAAGGGCGCAATGCTCACACATAAAAATCTTGTAAGCGACTGTTTTATTGCGCAGACAAGAATGCTCGTTCTTCAGTCGGATGTTTTTTATGCTCTTCTTCCGATTCATCATGCGTACACAATGCTCGCTGTTTTTATTGAAACAATTTCTGTTGGAGCGGAACTTGTGTTTGGCAAAAGTATGGCTGTCTCAAGGTTGATGAAGGAGCTTCGTGAAGGAAAAATTACAATGCTTCTTGGGGTGCCTCTGCTTTTCAATAAGCTGCTTGCAGGAATTTTAAAAGGAATAAAAGCAAAAGGATTTTTTGTAAACGGATTGATGCACTTTATGATGGGGCTTTCATATTGTATCAAGAAAATGACGGGGCTTAATCCGGGGCGTGTTCTTTTTGGTGCAGTTTTAAAACAGGCAAATATAAATAATCTTCGTGTTGCAATTTGTGGCGGCGGACCTTTGGCTGCAAGTGTTTTTAAAGTTTACAACGAAATGGGAATTGATTTTGTTCAGGGATATGGGCTTACAGAAACTTCTCCAATCATTGCGCTGAATCCTGTGGACAATTTTAAAATTGAAAGTGTAGGTCAGTATTTCTTCCCGTATGCTGAAATGAAAATTCTAGAGCCTGGTGAAGACGAAGTTGGTGAGGTTGCTGTAAAAGGTCCGATGGTATTCAAGGGATACTTTAATATGGAAGAAGAAACAAAAGCTGTGTTCACTGAAGATGGTTTCTTTAAAACCGGTGACCTTGGAAAACTTGACAGTGAAGGTTTTCTTATGCTTTCGGGGCGTGCAAAAAACATGATTGTTACTGAAGGTGGTAAAAATGTTTATCCGGAAGAAATTGAAAATGCATTCCAGCTTTACACTGACATTGCGCAGATTACAGTGCAGGGTTATATCGCTGATAAAGAAACAAAGAGTGAGCAGATTGAAGCACTGATTTATGTTGCAGATGATCTCTTCCAGAGGCTTGGAATAAAACGCGAAGTTTCACCTTTTGATAAACTTGTGTATGATTCAGTAAGTAAAATTGTTGCAGAGGTAAATAAAACTGAACAGCCTTATGCACGAATCAGCAAAATCATCCTGCTGGAAAAGCCTCTTGAAATGACAACGACGCAGAAGGTTAAAAGAGTTTACAAAAAGTAAATTTTCAAAAATCAATTCACTTTTTGCAGACGATGCACATTGTGCTTGCGTTCTGATCGTAAGGTTCCAGATTGAATCCGCCGTAAACTGCTGCAGAACTGAATCCGCATTTTTTTATCAATATGTCGCGAAGTTCTGCGGCTGAATAAAGTCTCTGCACAAAAGTATGTTCCATTCTGCTTCCGTCTTTTTTATCTATTAAAATCCACTTTGAAACAAGACCTTCCCATGCTCCGTGAACTTTGAATTCTGTCAGTACAGTTTTTCCTGCCCTGTCGAACCATTCGCCTTCTGTAAAATATTTTACGGCTGTTTCGCGGCTGATGCATTCAAGAATAAATGTTCCGCCTTTTTTTAATGATTTGTAAACCTGTTTTAAAATTTTTATATCGTCTTCTATTGAATCGCAATATCCGAATGAATTGTAAATGTTTACAGCACAGTCAAATTTTTTTGAAGTTTTGAATTTCCTCATATCCTGATTTATGAGCGTAAGTTTAACGCCTTCATCTTCTGCGCTTTCTTTTGCTGCATCCAGAAACGGCTGGGTTATATCAACTCCTGTAACATCCATTCCGCAAAGTGCAAGCTCAACGCTGATTCTTCCGACTGCACAACAGACATCAAGAACTTTATCTCCTTTTTTTAAATTTGCAATTTCACAGCATCTTTCTGCAATCCCTTGTGCCTGAGCCCACTGCTGTTCATCAAACATTATTGGTCCGTAGTTAAGCCAGAAATCCTGATTTTCAAACCATTCTTTTTTTTGTTTTTTCATTTTCACTTCCTCCAGGATGAAAAATCTGCTGCTTTTGATGCATTTTTTGTTTTTCACTTTCAGCATTTGTGTTAAACAGATCAAGCTTCATCAGTTCTGACAATAGTGAAACCTTAAAATCTGAAAAAGTTCTCTCCATTTTCCCCTCTGTTAGAATTTTAATTGTGGAAAAAACTTTTGTAAATTCTAAACTTTTGCTCAAGAATTTATAAGGTATGTTATTTATAAAAAAATGCTGATATTTGCGTCTAAATTAGAGATTTTGAATATTCCGTAATTGTACAGGAACATTAAATAATGTATACTATTCATATGTCTGAGAAAAAAATTACAGTACTGGATCTTCTTGATCTTGATCTTCAGGGCCATAACTCTCTAAATATGCGTTGTATCGCAGGAAGAAGCGGTTTGTCCCATGAGCTTACTGTTACTGATATTAACAGACCAGGTCTTGCTCTTTCCGGATTTTATGAATCTTTTGCAAGTGAACGTGTTCAACTTTTTGGGCGCGGTGAATCTGCATTTTTAAAGAAGATTGAAGATGAAGGCCTTTATGATCTGATTAAAACTTTTTTTTCGTATGACATTCCGTGTGCTGTTTTTTCAAACGGGATTCAGCCTTCTGAAATTTTTATGACTCTTGCGGAAGCTGCAGGTTGTCCTGTTTTGACTACAGATCTTGTTACCACTGAATTTACTCAGCGTCTTTTGCGAGTCTTTTCTGATTTGTTTGCACCAAAGAAAACTCTTCATGGTGTATTTGTAGAAGTATACGGTGTTGGAATTCTTTTGACCGGGGATTCCGGCGTTGGTAAAAGTGAAACGGCTCTTGAACTTATTGAACGCGGTCATCGTCTTGTTGCAGATGATATTGTAGAAATCCGCTGTGTAAACGGAAACTCAATTCTTGGTCAGGGAGCAAATAAATTTATTTCGCATCACATGGAAATCCGCGGATTGGGTATTATCAATATTTCACAGCTTTATGGAGTTGGTGCCATTCGTGAACAGAAGGAAGTTCAGATGGTTGTAAAGCTTGCGGCCTGGGATCAGAATAAGGTTTACGACAGAATTGGAACTGAAGGTCAGACTACGGATCTTCTTGGAGTAAAAATTCCGCTTATAGAAATTCCAGTTCGTCCGGGAAGAAACCTGCCGATTATTATTGAAGCTGCTGCTATGAACGAGCGCCTTAAGTCCATGGGATATTATTCTGCAAAAGAGTTCAATCAGAATATTCTCAGATGGATTGAAAGCGGTGTTGCTCAGCGTGCATACTTTGGAACAGAAGATATAATTTAAAATATACAGGAAGGAAAAAATCATGGTAGAAAAATTAGTAACAGTTAGAAACAGAGCTGGTATTCATGCCCGCCCGGCAGCACTCATTGCGCAGACTGCAAACAAGTATTCTTCAGAAATCATTCTTGAACGTGAATCTGCAACAGTAAATGCAAAATCAATCATGGGTGTAATTACAATGGCTGCAGGATACAATACAGTTATTACTCTTAAAGTAGAAGGAGCTGATGAAACAGAAGCTGCAGAAGCAATTTACAATCTGTTTGAATCTAAATTCGAAGAGGAGTAATTCATGAAAGCTTTAACAGATCGTCAGCGTGAGGTTCTGGATTTTATTACCAGATATACTGATGAAAATGGATTTCCTCCAACAGTTCGTGAGATTGGCGAAAATTTCAGTATAAGTCTTCGTGCAGTTCAGGATCATATTGCAGCATGTCAGAAAAAAGGTTATTTGTCTCAGTGTCAGAAGAGATCCCGTTCAATCCGTGTATTAAAGTTTGACGGTTCATCATCTGCAAAAACTTTTTCCATGAGAGTTCCTGTAATCAGCAAGTTTGATGAAAATAAACCTTTGATCTGTGAAGAAAATGCTTCCTCATATCTGATTCTTTCAGAGCCGGTAGTTTGTCAGGGAAAATCTTTTTTTGCCGTTAAAACTGATGCTGCATTAAAAGACAGCGGAATTCTTGAGGGTGATTTTGTAATTTTTGAGTTTACAGATTCTGTTGCAGAAGGTCAGATTTCTGCAGTTGTAAACGGTAATGTTCTTGTTGTAAAAAATTATTCTGCAGGTGAAAAATCTGCCGGGATAATGAAGGGCCTTGTTCGCGCATATTAAAAAATGGCAGAAACAGAAGTCTATCTTTTTACAGGTCCGGAAATCGGTGAAAAAAATGAAGCTGTCTCAAATATTAAAGCCGCAGCAAAGAAAAAGTACGGTGATATAGAAGAATATAAGTATTACACTGCGGACGTAAGAATTGAAGACGTTGTTGCGCAGATGCAGAATGCAAGTCTTTTTTCTCCGGCTCTTTTTATCACTTTACGGAATGCTGAAAATATTAAGACGGAAGCGGAAATAAGTTCTCTTGTTTCATGGATTAAAAGTGGAAGCGATAGTCCTAATACTCTTGTGCTTTTGTCCGAAGAAAACAGTATCTCCAAGAAAATTGAAAATGCAATTCCTTCAAGTAAAAAGAAGATTTTCTGGGAGATGTTTGAAAATAGAAAAGAGGACTGGGTAAAATCTTTTTTTAAGAAAAACGGATTTTCTGTTACTGATGAAGCCGTTGTTCAGATTCTTGATATGGTAGAAAATAATACGGAAGCTTTAAAAAATGAGTGTTCCAGATTTTTCTTCTGCTTTGAAAAAGGTCATGTAATTTCTGAATCTGATGTCGATAAAATTCTTTCGCATAACAGGGAAGAGAATGCTTTTACTCTTTTTGATGCAATGGCAGAAAGCGGAAGAAGTCAGAGTCAGCGCTTTGAATCTTCTCTTGAAATCCTTCAGAAAATTTCCAGTCAGAAAAGTTCTTCTGCTGTAGCTCTGATTGCAGGTCTTACATACTGCTTCAGACAGCTTAAAAATTTTCATGAGTTGTATGCAGGCGGTGTAAAGCCTACAGACGTTCAGTTGAAGAGCGCAGGCTTTGGAAGTAAAAAACAGCAGGAAAAATATCTTGCGGCATCAAAAGTCTGGACAACAGGTGCAACCTCTTCAATTCTGGCGCTCCTTGCAAACACAGATATTAAAATCCGCGAAACAGGAACTGCCTTTGAAGACACATACATGCAGCTCTTTTTGTATTCTGTAATCATGAAGAACGGTCTGTTCATGAATGAGTATGAATAATTTTTATTTCCAGAAATCAATTTTATCTTCCTTAATTAAAAGTGAATCAATTGTCTGTTGCTCAATGACTGCGGAATGTTCTGCAACAACGACTGCTACTCTGCTTGCAACGCTTGTCGGACATTCCGGGACAAAATCACCCTTGTGCTTAAAAATATAAGTTTTTCCTTTAAGCAGATTAAAATCATCAGTGTTTATAATTCCGCTTTTTACAGGAAGATAATTAAACTGAGTTAAAAAGGTGCTGCTTTCTTTTACAGGATATTCTTTTCCAAGAACTGCATTGGCGTAAAGATTGATTTCATAATTTTCAAGAAGCTCTTTCATTCCGCCGCCGACTCTTGGTGCAAAATCTATAGGAAAAATATTTCCTGATGCATCAATTATAAAATCAAACTGTGCAAAGGAAATATTTTCTTTTTTAAAAAGTGCATTACACCATCTGCTGAGGGCATTTGAAATTTCTTCCGTTGAATTTATGAGTGCACAAGTTGCAGTGCAGGGCGTTCCGTGGATGTTTACGATTTCTTTTTTGCATATTCTAACTATGTTTACCTTTTGATTTATGAAGAAACAGTCAGCGCTGTATTCCGTGCCTTTAATTTTTTCACAGACAAGTGCGGATGAATTTTTAATTTCAAAAAGTTTGATTGCCCTGTTTTTTATGTTTGATGCGTTAAAAATGAATTTTTCAAAATCGAGGAAATTTTCTTTTGTAACAGTTTTTATTCCGTAACCTGAAAAAAGCCCGTCCGGTTTTACGATTATTTCTCCGCCGTTTAAAATAAATTTTTCAGCATCTTCTTTTGTTTCAAAAATCATTGGAACTTTATTTTCTGCTGTTTTAAGAACTTCATATAAAAACTTTTTTGATCGTGAGGCTTTTAATGCGGTGTCACAAATAAAAGAGCGTTCTTTGTTTTTTATGCATTCAGAAATCCAGAATTCACTTAATGGAATAATTTTTGCTTCTGCTTCCATTTCATCTGCGCTGGTGAAAAATTTAAAATCAGAATTTTTAAGTTCCGGAAAATATTTTTTCATGTAAACAGCTTCTGCAAAATCAATTTCCATATCAAGAGAGTTAAATGCTTTTTTTATTTCATCGTGCGCAAATACCGCTTCTGCACCTGCTAAATAGATTTTTCCCATTTCTAAATATAGAAAGTATATCGAATTTTGTGTTTTGAATACATCGATTTTTATGCTATAATCTATCCATGCTTGAATTAAACATTAGTGCAAAGACACCATCAGCAATCAATGGTGCAATTAAAAAAATTAAAGAAATGACTCAGGGTGGAGAAATTAAGCGTGATACTCCAATCAGACTTGTTCTTGAATCAGGAACTTACAGAGAAACTGTAAAATACAATCTTCCGAATCCGCTTATTGTTGAAGCTGTTCATGGAATTAAAAATTCTGAATGTATTCTTATGGCGGACAATTGTGAATCTTATAATTCAGGCTTGATTAACAGAGGAATTTTTGTATTTGGTCCGAATGTTACAAATGTTACTCTCAAAAATTTTACAATTGAAAACACGCACGTAAAATCACTTCAGGAATCAATTTCTCCAATGGATTCTGCAGAAGCTCTTGTCTGGAATAATACGAATGGTACTTTATTTTGCGACGGAATGAAAATTATAAGCAGACAGAACACTCTTTATGTGAAAGGCTTTACTTTCTTTTTGAATTCTCAGATCAGCGGTGATGTTAATTTTATTTACGGTGAGGCTGATACAGCATATTTTGAAAACTGCGAGATTTTTGCCCGTGAAGATAACCGTGGTGATTTTGATGCTTATGCAGTTAATAGTCAGGCTCTTGCAGATAAACCGGGTTTCTTGTTTTTCAGATGTAGATTTACTGCGGATAAAAGAAAGAAGGCTTCTGTTTATGCTTACAGAACTGACGGAAAAGGAAACGCTAAATCAGAAAAAGGCTGGGATAGTATTGCTCTTGTTGACTGTATGATCAGTGATTTTTACAGCCCGGAACTTCTGTGGGATGATGATATGAACCTTGAAGTTTATCCACGCGGAAATTCTAAAGCTGGCTTGAGAGAATACAATTCAAAGACAGTTCTTAAAAACGGCAGTGTAGAAGAGGCAGATACTTCACGCAGAAATGTAAAATCTTATACTCTCACTGAGGATGATTATTTTGCCGGTTATGCAAGCCGCTATCTGATGCTTAAAGATACTCCATTTTACAATTAAATTTTAAGGGCGTAATTTATGAAGGTTGTTACATTTGGTGAACTCATGCTTCGTCTTGAACCTGAGGGATATTACAGATTTGTTCAGGTGGATCGTATGACATCTACATTCGGCGGGGCTGAAGCAAACGTTGCAATTTCACTTGCAAATTTTGGAATTGATTCAACTTATGTTACAAAACTTCCATCGCATGAAATCGGGCAGAGTGCTGTTAATTCTTTGAGACGCTTTGGAGTTGATACTTCACAAATTGTACGCGGCGGAAAAAGAGTTGGAATTTATTTTAACGAGCGTGGTGCAAGTCAGCGTCCTTCAAAATGTATTTATGACAGAGCAGGATCTGCAATTGCTGAAAGCCTTCCTGAAGATTTTAACTGGGATAAAATTTTTGAAGGTGCATCCTGGTATCATATTACGGGTGTTACTCCGGCACTTGGCGGCAATCTTCCTGAAATCTGCATCCAGTCGTGTAAAGCTGCAAAAGAAAAAGGTCTTACAGTCAGCCTTGATTTAAATTATAGAAGCAAGCTCTGGTCAAAGGAAGAAGCAAAAAAAACAATGGAAAAAATTGCTTCATACGTTGATATTTGTATTGCAAATGAAGATGATGCAAAAGATGTGTTTGGAATTGAAGCCGCTGACACTGATACAGAAAATGGAAAACTTAATAAGGAAGGCTATAAATCAGTTGCCAGACAGATGGTTGAAAAATATGGCTTTAAAAAAGTTGCAATCACACTTCGAACTTCAATAAATGCGAATATAAACAAGTGGTCTGCCCTGTATTTTGACGGATCTGATTTTTACTTCAGCCGCGAGCATGAAATGTTTATTGTAGACAGACTTGGTGGCGGTGACAGTTTTTGTGCCGGACTAATCTATTCAATTCTGAATAAAGAAACAAGTCCGCGAGTTGTTGAATTTGCAAGCGCCGCTTCATGTCTTAAACATTCAATTGAAGGTGATTTCAATATGGTCACTGTGGAAGAAGTTGAACGTCTTGCTCACGGAGATGCATCCGGAAGAATTCAGCGATAGATATTTTCAATGTCAGTTAATTATGCTATATTCTTACGTATTGATAGGTCATGCCAGGACTTTTCATTAATCGTGTATGGTCATGAGATGCACGATTAGATATATACTTTTGGAGGTTTAAAATGGCAATAGTTTCAGCAGTTGAAATGGTTAAAAAGGCTAAGGAAGGACATTATGCAATTCCTGCATTCAACACAAACAATCTCGAATGGACAAAATCTATTCTCGCTGGTATCCAGGAAGCAAAATCACCTGCTATCATTCAGACAAGTGAAGGTGCTGCAAAGTACATGGGCGGATACAAGATGGTTGTTGATATGATCAAGGACCTTTATGAATCTATGGGAATCACTGTTCCAGTTGCTATTCACCTTGACCACGGTACATACGAAGGTGCAAAGAAAGTAATCGAAGCTGGTTACACATCAGTAATGTTCGACGGTTCACATTTTGATTTTGCAGAAAACGTAGAAAAGTCAAAGGAAATCATTTCTCTTGCACACGCAAAGGGAATGTCAGTTGAATGTGAAGTTGGTGGAATCGGTGGAGAAGAAGACGGTGTTGCTTCTGAAGGTGAACTTGCAAATCCAGAAGAATGTAAGAACATTGCAGACCTCGGTGTTGACTTCCTCGCAGCAGGTATCGGAAATATCCACGGAAAATATCCAGCAAACTGGAAGGGTCTTAACTTTGATCAGCTCGACAAAATCAATACAGCAGTAGCAGGTAAGCCACTTGTTCTTCACGGTGGTTCTGGTATTCCTTTTGATCAGGTTCACAAGGCAGTTACACTTGGTGTCTCAAAGGTAAACATCAACACAGAACTTCAGCTTGAATTTGCAGCTGCAACACGCAAGTACATTGAAGCTGGTGAAGATCAGAAAGGAAAGGGATACGATCCACGTAAGCTCCTTAAGCCAGGTTTTGATGCAATCACTGCAAAAGTAATCGACCTCTGCAAGGCTTTCGGTTCAGCAGGTAAGGCTAACTAATTTGTTGATTTAACATCACCATTTTATAAATAATCCAGTTGTAAATCCGCGGACTCCGTGAAATTATGACTGGATTTTTTTTGCCCAAAATTCGTGTTTCTCTAAAAAATAATAAAATTGGCTTCCAGTCGCGTTGAGCAGTCCAAAACCGATGCTGTACAGCATCTATATACTGTTTGTTGCAAAGTAACTATAAATTATGTCGCTATCGCGACTGCAATAAACAGAATATTTTCGTACTGCTCAACACTCCTTCGCGCCAATTTTATTATATCTATAATAATTCGAAATTAGGGCTGTTAAAAAAATACTTTGATAAGTACTTTAATAACTGCGTTGAAAATATTTTTCTTATAAATTAAAATATCCACATGGCTAAGACAGTAGACGATAAGAAAATTATTTACACAATGGATCGTGTTTCGAGAGCATACGGAACAAAAGTTGTTTTGAAGGATATCAGCATTTCGTATTATTACGGTGCAAAAATCGGTGTTATTGGTGAAAACGGTGCCGGTAAATCTTCTTTGTTTAAAATCCTTGCAGGACGAGATTCTGATTTTACAGGTGAGACTCAGCTTCTCCCTGGATTTACAATGGGATATCTTGAGCAGGAGCCTGTGCTTGAAGCAGGAAAAACTGTCATTGAAATTGTTAAGGAAGGCGTAAAACCAATTACAGATCTTCTTGAAGAATTTGATAAAGTTAATGAAGCATTTGGTGATCCAGATGCAGATTTTGATAAGCTTTGTGCACGTCAGGCTGAGCTTCAGGAAAAACTTGATGCAGCTGATGCATGGAATCTTGATGCAAATCTTGAGCTTGCAATGGATGCTTTAAGATGTCCTTCTGCAGATCAGGTTGTTGATGTGCTTTCCGGTGGTGAACGCCGTCGTGTTGCTTTATGTCGTTTGCTTTTGCAGCAGCCGGATATTCTTCTTCTTGATGAACCTACAAACCATCTTGATGCAGAAACAATCGCATGGCTTGAACGTCATCTTAGGGATTATAAAGGAACGATTATTGCAATTACACATGACCGCTACTTCCTTGATAATGTTGCTGACTGGATCCTTGAAATGGATCGCGGTGAAGGATTCCCTTTCAAAGGAAATTATACTCAGTGGCTTGAAGCAAAAGAAAAGCGTATGGCCCTTGAAGAAAAACAGGCTTCAAACCGTCGCAAGGAAATGCAGGAAGAATTGGAATGGATTCATGCAGGTGCAAAGGGACGTCAGGCAAAACACAAGGAACATATTACAAAATATGAACAGCTTCTTGCAGAAGAAAGCCGTCGCGTTCAGCTTAAGGACAGTCAGATTTCAATCCCTGCAGGTCCACGTCTTGGAAGTCTCGTAATTGAAGCAAAGGGACTTACAAAATCTTACGGTGATAAACTTCTTTTTGAAAATCTTGATTTTGCAATTCCGGCTGGAGCTGTTGTTGGTATTGTCGGACCAAATGGTGCAGGTAAAACTACATTGTTCAAAATGATTGCTTCTGCAGCTGCAAAAACAAAAAATGGAGAACCGGTTGATTGTGAAGAATTTGCAGACAGTGGTTCTATTAAAATCGGTGAAACTGTAAAGCTTGTTTATGTAGATCAGATGCGAAGTAAGCTTGATGATAATAAAACTGTTTATGAAATGCTTTCCGGCGGAAGTGATTTGATTAAGCTTGGTGCAGTTGATGAAAAAGGAAAGCCTGTAAACGGTGCACTTAGAGAAATTAATTCCCATGCTTACTGTTCATGGTTCAATTTCTCAAGTGCAGATCAGAATAAAAAAATCTCTGTTCTCTCTGGTGGTGAAAAAAACAGATTAAATATGGGAATGATGTTTAAGGAAGCTGGAAATGTTCTGCTCCTTGACGAACCTACAAACGATCTTGATATTACAACAACTCGTTCTCTTGAAGAAGCAATTCAGGGATTTGCAGGTTGTGTTATGGTAATCAGTCATGACCGTTATTTCCTTGATCGTATCTGTACTCACATTCTTGCATATGAAAATAATTCACAAGTGCGTTGGTTTGAAGGTAACTGGTCTGAATATGTTGAGTGGAAGAAAAAGGAACTTGGTGAAGATTCTGATGTTCCTCACAAAACAATTTACAGAAAGCTGACAAGATAATTTTACTTTAATCTGGGGAAAAATGTCCGAAATGAAACTCGATAAAACACGTGGAGCCTGGCTGATAAATTTTTGTCTTGGATTTGCCGGACGTGCGCAACTGAAAAAATTAAGAAAAGCTGCAAAAGACTGTAAAAAAACTCAGTCAGCAACTTTGCGAAAAATTCTTGAGTATGCAAAAAATACTGAATGGGGAAAGTCTCATAATTTTGAAGAAATTTTATCAGCTTCTACAGATGAAGAGTTGTATTCTTTATGGAAGAAAAATGTTCCGCCTGCAGAATATGAAGATTTTCGACCGTTCATTGAGCGTCATAAAAACGGTGAGGAAAATATTCTTTTCCCCGGAAAACCGAAAATGTATGCAACTACAAGCGGTACCACAAATAAACCAAAGTGGATTGCAATTACAGACGCTTATTATTCAAATGTATACAGCAAGATGACAAAGCTTTGGCTTTATACATTTATGATGCACAGACCAAAGGTTTTTGAAGGACGTGCTGTTTCAATCGTTGGTAAAGCTATTGAGACGGAGGCTCCTGATGGAACTTTGTGTGGATCTGTAAGTGGTGTAACTCGTCGTGATTGTCCGGAGTTTATTTCAAAACTTCATTCTGCACCTCATTGCACATTTGATATTGAAAATTATGATGCACGCTATTATTCAATAATCAGAATTGCACTTGAACAGAATGTAACGCTTATAATTACACCGAATCCTTCTTCAATTCTTGAGATGCAAAAAAATATCCAGCAGAATTTTGACAGATATGTTGAAGATATTGAAAAAGGAACTTTGGATAAATCTCTTGAAATTGAACCTTCAATCCGCATGGAACTTGAATCAACATTAAAACCAAATCCAAAAAGAGCTGAACAATTGAGACAGCTTAAAAAAAACGGTGTTGATTTAATTCCAAAAAATTACTGGCCGAATATGACTGCGCTTACAACATGGAAATGTGGAAATACAAAAGTTTACATGAATAAATTTGCCGGCTCATTTCCTGATGAAATGCTCTATCAGGAATTCAGTTATTTTTCTTCTGAATGTCGAGCCGGTCTTGTAATGAATGGAAAAGATGATACAGTTCTTTTTCCGCATATGCATTTTTTTGAATTTGTTGAAGAGTCTGAAATTGAAAGTCCCAATCCAAAATTTTTGCAGACTTCAGAACTTGAAGTTGGTAAACGCTATAGTATTTATGTTACAACTTTTGCGGGTCTTTACCGTTACCGCATGAATGATCTTCTTGAAGTAACCGGAATGTATAATACAATTCCAACAGTGCAGTTTATTCAGAAAATTAATGGAATAATTTCTATGACAGGGGAAAAGCTTCATGAGACCCAACTGATTGATGCAGTTCAAAAAACTCAGGATGCACTTAACCGTGAAACAAAGTTTTATATTTGTTTTGCCGACGTTCAGAATTCTGTTTATCATTTTTATGTTGAATACGAAAATAATGAACTGTCACAGAATGAACTTGAAGAATTCGCAGAACTGCTTGATAAAAATCTTCGTGTAGAAAATTGTGAGTATGACGCAAAGAGAGATTCTAAAAGAATTGGACGAATTATCCCTCATTTGTTAAAAGAAAATTCTCTTCAGCTTTTTAAAGAGTTTTCTCTTGATGCCGGCCTTGGAAGAGATGGTCAGTTTAAGTTTAATATTCTTATGCAGAATGAAAAAACTCATAATCTGATAAAAAAAGTGGAAAAAATATAATGGAAAAATTAAATGCAAAATTAATAGCCTTTGATCTTGACGATACATTGCTGACTTCAGAAAGAACTGTCAGCGAAAAGACTATCAGTGTTTTAAAGAAATGTGTTGAAAAAGGAATTTATATTGTTCTTTGTTCAGGACGTCCAGAAGGTGGAATTTTCCCGATTGTAGAAATGCTTGGTCTTAAAGATTCTGAATATGGAAAATATATTGCGGCAATTAACGGCTGCAGTATTTATGATGTTCAGAAAAAAGAAAAAGTGTATTCACAGAATGTTGATTCAGAAATTCTTTTAAAGGTTGATGCTCTTGCAGAAGAGGCTGGCTTGAGAAGTGAAGTATACGCACCTGATGTTGTATATTTTGCAGAAGCAACTGAATGGACTATGAAGGATCCGATCCTCTGTGGAATAAAAGGTGAAGTTATTCCTGACTACAAAAAATTTCTTGCTGAAGGATCTTTCCCAAAAATGCTTGTTCCGGGTGAGCCTGAAAAGCTTCTTGAACTTCAGAAAAAAATAAAAGCTGAACTTGGAGAGACTATCAGTGCCTTTACAAGTAAGCCTTATTTTCTTGAGATTATGCGTCCAGACTGCGGTAAAGGTATTTCAATGAACTGGCTTGCTGATTATCTTGGTGTTGACCGGGATGCTGTAATGGCTTTTGGAGACGGCATGAATGATGAGAATATGATCCGCCTTTGTAAATACGGTGTTGCAATGCAGAATGCAAATCCGCTTTTAAAAGAGTGTGCTGATTTTGTAACCGATCTTGATAACAATCATGATGGAGTTGCAGATTTTATTGAGAAATATATTCTTTAGTTCTTTCTGCTTAGAAGATTGTTGAGTGTCTGAGTAATCTTCAGTTCATCAAGAATTTTAAGGTCGCCGGATTTTGTCTGGTGGCCTTGTTTTTTTACGGCACGAATCAGAATGTTTTTTGGCGTGTGGCTCATGTCGATGAATTCCAGAATCTGAACGTTGTAATTCTGCTGTTCAAGTAGTTCTGCACGTAAAGCATCTGTAACGAGTGCTGAAAATCTTTCGCGGATCAGACCGTATTTTGCAAGAAGAGAAAATGAACTGTTTTTTATAGCAGAAGATTTTTCGAGTTGTGTGTTTATTTCGTGCTGGCAGCATGGAACTGAAAGAATTGCTTTTGCATTTTTTGTGACTGCATAATTCAGTGCGTAATCTGTTGCCGTGTTGCATGCATGAAGCGTAATGATTATGTCCGGATTTCTATCTTCATCAAAATCTTCAATATTCCCGATTTTAAAATCAAGATTTAAGCAGTTTAGTTTTTTTGAAAGAGCAGAACATTCTTTTATTACATCTTCCTTTAAATCAAGCCCGGTAATTCTGCATGGAATTTTTTTAATATCATTTAGAAAATAATATGTTGCAAATGTCAGATATGATTTCCCTGAGCCAAAATCAATAACACGAAGCGGTTCGTCTTCTGTGAAATCCTTCTGGTTTAATCTTATAACGTCATCAATAATATCATCGATGAATTCAAGAAATCTGTTTATCTGGCGGAACTTGTCGTATTTTTGTGAGATAACTTTTCCATCTTTTGTCATTACTCCAAGCTCGGTTAAAAATGGAACTGGAGTGTCTTCCGGGATTATGTAATTCTTTTTTCTGTTGAACGTTTTGTTTTGAACAGGCTGAATATTTTTCAGCGGCTTTCTTAAAGTTTTTGTTTCACCGTGTTTATTTGTAAGAATTGTAATTTCTTCTCTGTCAGTTCGTTCTGTCACATTTTTAAAACAAGATCCTGAGTTCTGTTCAATAAATTCAACGGCTTCTTTTTCCGTCAGTGTTTTGTGAAAGGCCTGTTTGTCTGTGAACATTTCCATTTCGTATGATGCGGATATTTTTACGGATGGATTTCTTGCTATCCTGATTTTTTGAAAGTTGCGTCCGAGTTTTTCTTCTACGATTTTTGTAGGTTTTGATAAAGTTGCAGATATCAGCATGAGAATATACTAATTGTTAAATTATTTTTTTTCAATTATAATGAATGCATTATGGGAAAGACATTTGTATTTGTTAATCAGAAGGGTGGTGTCGGTAAAACGACATCTGCAATTAATATTGGAGCTTACATTGCACTTGCTGGTAAAAAAGTTCTTCTTGTAGATTTTGACAGCCAGGGAAATATGAGTAGCGGTGTAGGTGTAAGCAAAGACAAACCTACTGTATATGAACTCATGGCAGGACAGGCTTCTATTAACGATGCAATTAAACATTCGGCAGTTAAAGGTCTTGATGCAATCAGTGCTTCAATCGATCTTTCCGGAGCTGCAATCGAACTTGTTGATCAGGAAAACCGAGAATACTATTTGAAAAATGCCTTAGCTCCTGTAAAAGATGTTTATGATTATATTCTCATAGACTGCCCTCCTTCTCTTGGAATTCTTACTTTGAACGGACTTGCTGCAGCAGATGCAGTTCTTATTCCAATGCAGTGTGAATTTTTTGCTCTTGAAGGAATTACACTTTTGCTTGAAACAGTTCAGCAGGTTCAGCAGGGAATTAATCCCGATCTTCAGATTGGCGGTCTTTTCTTTACAATGTACGATTCAAGAACACGTCTTGCACAGGATGTTGTTCGTCAGGTTAAATCATATTTTAAAGATGTTGTTTTCAATACAATTATTCCGCGTAATGTAAGACTTTCAGAAGCTCCTTCAAACGGAAAACCAATTTGTCTTTATGATCCGAATTGTGTAGGAGCAAAGAGTTACCATCAGCTTGCAGACGAGGTGATTAATCGTGGCTAAAGGTGGACTTGGAAGTGGTGCTGATGCACTTTTTAAAAAATCATCACAGTCGCTTAATTCTATTCAGACTCATACAGCAGGTGGATTTGCGGCTTCAACAGGCGTTCAGCTTAAACAGCAGAATGTAAAATCAAGTGTAAATCTTCCTGCGGGAATTACAGCTGACGAAAACGGAACTCTCTGGGTTGATCCGAAACTTCTTAAACCGAATCCACGTCAGCCACGCCAGTATTTTGATGAAGCAGAACTTGCTGAGCTTACAGAAAGCGTTAGAAAAGAAGGCGTGCTTTCTCCTGTAATTATTGAAGATGCAGAAGACGGAACTTTTTATATTATTGCCGGTGAACGAAGAACTCGTGCAAGTCGTGCAGCTGGTCTTGAAAAAATTCCGGTTCAGCTTAGAAAGTATTCAGATGAAAGAAAGCTTGAAGTTGCTCTCATAGAAAATATTCAGCGTACAGATTTAAATCCTGTTGAAGAAGCACAGGCTTATTACAAGCTGATGGAACTTTCAAATCTTACACAGGATCAGGTTGCAGATAAGGTTGGAAAAAACAGATCTACTGTTGCAAACTGTCTTCGTCTTTTAAAACTTCCTGAAGACATTCAGAGTGCACTGATTAAAGATACAATTTCTTCAGGTCATGCCCGTGCTCTTTTGAGTCTGGACAATGATACTGACATGAGAATTGTTTTTGGAAAAATTGTCGGTCAGGGATTGAGCGTTCGTCAGACAGAAGCAATTGTAAAGGAAATGAAAGATAATGATGGATTTGCAGGTCATCTTGCAAAAGGCGGAGAAACAAAAAAGGACAACCGCGATCCAAATCTTATAGCAATGGAACAGGCTGTCATTGAAGCTCTTGGAACAAAAGTTCAGATTAAGGGAGATTTCAAAAAAGGATCTATTACAATCAATTATTTTTCTGGCGATGATCTGGACAGAATTTTCTCTCTGATTGCTCCGGATGCAAAACTTTAAACCCAAAAAAATAATTTTTATCGGAACAAAAAATCCTCTGCTTAAATTTTTCTCAAAGGAAAACGAGACAGAGGTAGTTTCTTCAGTAAGCTTTCTTCCGATGATTTCAGCCCGTTTTATTCCGGATCTTGTAGTCTTTGACGATATTTCTGAAGCGGATATTCTTGCCGTAAGAAAAATCGATAAGCTTAGAAAAGTTCCTGTTTTGATTTCATGTGAGTCTTTTAAGGATCAGAACAATTTTTCATCAATCACCAGTTTTATGAATGTAATTGTCTGCAATGACTGTGTTTCATTGTCTGATGTTTTTTTTGAACACATCATGCTTTTGATGAATAGAAAGAAAAAACTTTTGTCGGCAAAAACTTCTTCAATCGTAAAATACACGATTCTTTATATCAATAAAAATTTATCTAAAAAAATTACAAGAGAAAATCTTGCAGAACATTCCAGTGTTTCCCCTGACTATCTATCAAGAATTTTTAAAAAGGAAATGGGAGTCGGCTTATGGGAATATCTTAATATTATTCGCTTAAATTCTGCACACAACCTTTTGACATATACTGGGCTTCAGATAAAAGATGTTGCAAAAGAATGCGGATTTTCTGACTGCGCATATTTTATAAATGTTTACAGAAAATTTTTCTCAATGGCGCCAGGTGAAGTCAGAAAGTAAAATTGAAATTTCTTCGTATTCTATTTATAATGCAGAACATGAAGAACAAGAGAAATAATGAACTTGCAGTCTGTGGATTCGCGGCTGTAAAACTCCTTGAAAAAAATAATTTTAATTCCATTCAGCGCTTATATTTTTCTGAAGAAAGAGCTCCCTCGTTTGGTGGCCTCTGTAAAAAACTTGCTGCTGCCAAGAAACCTTACAATCAGGTGAAGAATGAAGTTGAGCTTGAAAAATTGAGTGGAAGTGTTCATCACCAGGGAGTTGTAGCGATGATTACTCCGCCTCTTATTCTTCCGTTGAACACAGACATTACTACCGGATGGATTGAACGAAAAGAAAGTGCAATTATTCTTGATCGTGTCGGTAATGCAAATAATTTAGGTGCAATTGTTCGTAGTGCTGCATTTTTTGGAATCAAAAATATTGTAATTCCTCTTGATGAAAGCCAGTCTTCCGTTACAACAAGCAGTTATCGTGTTGCAGAAGGCGGAATGGAATTTGTAAATATTTATTCTGTAAAATCGATTGAAGCGCTTTTAAAAGACATGAAAGATAAAATGGTTCGCTTTGGTACAAGTCTTGAAGCTAAAAAAACTTCACGCGATCTTAAATTATTGTGCGGAACAAAACCTGCCCTTATTGTACTTGGAAATGAAGAGCATGGTATCAGTGAGGCGGTAAAAGAAAACTGTGATCATCTTATAATCATACCTTTTTGCGGAATGACAAAAGGTGCTTCAAGTAAAGTTGACAGTCTGAATGTTGCTCAGGCTGCTTCAGTAATTATGTACGAATTGAGCGTTGAGTAATTTTTTGATTTTCATTAAAATTACAAAGTATCTTTTAATTGAGGTTTATTTATGAAAGGAATTATTACAGTCGTTGGTGGCGATAAAGTTGGTATCATTGCAAAAGTTTCTGCATACCTTGCACAGCATTCAATCAACATTGCGGATATTACACAGACAATTTTGAGTGGTAATTTTGTAATGATGATGATGGTTGAATTTGATAAGGCTGATATCGATATTGATACTGCAAGAAAAGATCTTACTGCAGAAGCTGAAAATCTTGGTGTTGAAATCAATCTTATGAATGAAAAAGTTTTTTCTGCAATGCACAGAATCTAAAAGTCAGAATAAAATTAAATACTGAATATTTTGAAGTGCACCCCTGAAACTGAACTGATAAAGTTTGATTTCAGAAGGTGCATTTTTTATTTTTGCCATGCGTTGTATTTTTCGCATTCAAGAATTTCTTTTGCGTGTGCTACTCTTTCTGCGCTTGGACTTTCAAGATCTTTCAATTTATAATCCAGGCCCAAGTCTTTATATTTCATTGCACCAAGCCCGTGGTAAGGAAGAATTTCTACCCGCTGAACATTTGAAAGTGTGCGGATAAAATCCCTAGTTTTAATAAGATATTCATCAATGTCTGTGATGCCCGGAACAAGTACGTGACGAATCCAGATAGGCTTTTTGATTTCATCAAGGTATGCAAACATTTCACGGATATTTTTACCGCTTTTGCCTGTAAGTTTTATATGTTCTTCTTCATCAATATGCTTAATGTCCATAAGCAGTATGTCAGTGACTTCCATGAGCTTCTTAAATTTTTCAAACCATTCACCTTCTTTTTTAAATGGTGCCCCGGAAGTGTCGATGCAGGTGTTGATGTTTCGTTTTTTTGCTTCTGTAAAAAGCTCGATTAAAAAATCAATCTGGAACAATGGTTCTCCGCCGCTGACTGTAATTCCGCCTTTACTT
Organism: Treponema sp.; assembly: GCA_024687165.1. Lineage (GTDB taxonomy): Bacteria > Spirochaetota > Spirochaetia > Treponematales > Treponemataceae > Treponema_D. Next base: position 23,467 of record JAILEY010000068.1, on the reverse strand, counting down.
CCCCAGTAGCCTCTGCAGCTTTCAGCTTCGTCCAGTAATTGTGCTGCAGTATATTTTGTTCCATCTGTCATATTCCAGGTATCAGGATTATGACAATATAAGCAGCGTAAAGGACAGCCCGAAAAGAAAATAATGAATCTTGAACCAGGTCCGTCTGCACAGCCGAAACTTTCTATCTGATGAATGTAGCCTTCCATAATCGCCTCTGTAAAAATCAAATTAAGATTATACTATCATAAAAATAAAAAAAAGTCCGTCACCAAAACGGCAACGGACTTTACGTTACAAAGTAACTTTATTATGCATCATTATAAGCTAGAGGGCAGCGTGGCAAGTACGAGCAATAACGTCGTCCTGCTGTTCCTTTGTAAGGTTGATGAAGCGTACAGCGTAACCTGAAACGCGAACTGTGAAGTTTGCATATTCTGGCTTTTCTGGATGTGCCTGACAATCCTTGAGCTTTTCAACACCGAATACGTTTACGTTCAAGTGGTGTGATCCCTGTGAGAAGTATCCGTCGAGAACGTTTACAAGGTTTCCGATCTGTTCGTTCTTTTCGTGACCGAGAGCAGTCGGGTTGATTGTCTGCGTATTAGAGATACCATCAAGTGCGTAGTGATATGGGAGTTTAGCAACAGAGTTCAAAGACTTGATGAGACCCTTTGTTTCTGCACCGTAAGATGGAGAAGCACCAGGAGAGAATGGAGCACCTGCTGGACGTCCGTTAGGAAGAGCACCTGTAGCCTTACCGTATACAACGTTAGAAGTAATTGTAAGGATAGATGTTGTTGGTTCAGCATTGCGGTATGTTGGGTGCTTCTTGATCATGTTCATGAATGTCTTGAGCAACCATACAGCGATTTCGTCAGCGCGATCATCATCCTGACCGTAGCGTGGGAAGTCACCTTCTACCTTGAAGTCTTTTACGAGAGTTACTGTATCAACTACGTTTCCAGCCTTGTCTTTTACCTGATACTGTTCGCGTTCAACGTGAACTTTTGCATATTTCATAGCTGAGAGTGAGTCAACAACGTGAGAGAAACCTGCAATACCAGTAGCGAATGTACGATGTACGTTTGTATCTTCCAAAGCAAGTTCAGCTGCTTCGTAGTAGTACTTATCGTGCATGTAGTGAATTCCGTTCAATACATTTACATATACACCAGCGAGCCATTCGAGCATCTTGAGGTACTTCTGAACAACGATGTCATAGTTAGAAGCATCGATTGTGTCGAAGCTGATTGGTTCGTAGTTAGGTCCAATCTGGATACCTTTCTTGAGGTGTTCGTCTTTACCACCGTTGAATGCGTAAAGAAGAGCCTTAGCGAGGTTTGCACGTGCACCGAAGAACTGCATTTCCTTACCAGTCTGAGTTGCAGAAACACAACAGCAGATTGAGTAATCATCACCCCAAACTGGGCGCATTGTATCGTCGTTTTCGTACTGGATTGAAGATGTGTCGATAGAAATCTTTGCACAGTACTTGCGGAAGTTGTCGTTGAGTCTCTTTGAATAGAGAACTGTCATGTTTGGCTCTGGAGAAGGACCCATGTTTTCCAATGTGTGGAGGAAGCGGTAGTCGTTCTTTGTAACCATTGAACGTCCGTCCTGTCCAAGTCCACCAACTTCGAGTGTAGCCCAGATCGGGTCACCAGAGAAGAGCTGGTTGTAAGCTTCGATACGTGCAAAGCGAACCATACGGAACTTCATAACCATGTGGTCAACAAGTTCCTGTGCCTTTTCTTCTGTGAGAGTACCGTTTTTAAGATCACGTTCGATGTAGATGTCGAGGAATGTAGAGATACGACCTACAGACATAGCTGCACCGTTCTGTGTTTTGATTGCAGCAAGGTAACCGAAGTAGAGCCACTGGAATGCTTCTTTTGCTGTTTTAGCTGGCTTAGAAATATCGAATCCGTATTTTGCAGCCATTTCTTTCATACCCTTGAGGGCTTTGATCTGTTCTGCAACTTCTTCGCGGAGACGGATAACTTCTTCTGACATTGTTCCGTCACCAATGTTGTTGAAATCTTCCTGCTTGTAAGCGATCAACTGATCGATACCGTACAAAGCAACACGGCGGTAGTCACCAACGATACGTCCACGTCCGTATGTATCAGGCAAACCTGTCAAAATGTGTGCTGAACGTACTGCTCTGTGTTCTGGAGCATATATATCAAATACTGCGTCACTGTGTGTCTTGTGGTATTCTGTGAATACGCGCTTGAGTTCTGGATTTACTTTGTATCCGTACATTTCACATGACTGAACAGCCATTTTAATTCCACCATAAGGCATGAATGCACGTTTCAAAGGCTTATCTGTCTGGAGACCAACAACCTGTTCAAGTTCTTTTCCTTCTGGACAGATGTAAGCAGCATCATAAGCTGTAAGGCTTGTAACCTTTTCTGTTTCAAGTTCAAGAACACCAGTTCTTTCTTTTCCGTCAAGACCAACAGAAACCTTGTCATGTTCTGCCTTCTGAAGCTTCTGAAGTTCATCAAACAATTTGTTTGTTGCAGCTGTAGGTCCAACTAAGAATGATGCATCACCATCGTATGGTGTATAGTTAGCCTGGATAAAGTCACGAACATTTACTTCTGATGTCCATGCACCTTTTGGATTGAATCCTTCCCATTCTGGTTTCATTTCCATGGTATATACCTCCAAAAAATTAAAACTGTTTTTGCTCTATATTTATAAGGGTTTAAACGAGTTTTTTTCAAGCAACAGTATACTTCAAACATCATATACTTTCAATATTGAGTAAGCTATATTTGCCTCTCTTTTTTTACAATTTTTTCAATAATGTCATTTTGGAACTCTAAATTTAAACTCTGATTTATGGGTCCCCGCTTCCATTGTTTTCTGTATCTTCTTTATCAATAACATTTTTATTTTGCTTTTCTTCTTTCAGTCGTAATTTTTAATCCCCTTATGACTGAATTCTATATGAAAAAAAACGTATATTATATTATAATCTTCCTTATGAACACACATACATTTAAAGGTGGAATCCATCCGGAAGAGATGAAGGAGCTGAGCAACGGCTGTGCTATTGTTTCTGTTTTTCCTGAATCAAAAACGGTGACTATTCCTGTAACGATGGGGGGGGCCCCTAATGAACCTCTTGTCAAAGTCGGAGATCTTGTTGCACGCGGACAGAAAATTGCTGCTAGTGATAAATTTATGTCTGCACCAGTGCATGCATCTATAGCTGGTAAAGTCAAAAAAATTCAGAATTGCCTTGTTACGGGAAATATGAATGTTCCCTGCATTGTAATTGAAGCAGATGAATCTGGCAGAACGGAATTTATGGAGCCTCTTGATCCGTTTAAATCTGACCGTGAAAAAGTTCTTGAGCGTATTCGTGAGGCAGGAATTGTAGGTCAGGGTGGCGCAAGTTTCCCGGCACATGTTAAATTCAATCCGCCTGAAGATAAAGAAATTGAATATGTTCTTGTAAATGCTGCTGAATGTGAACCGTATCTTACATGCGATGAACGTACTATGCAGGAAACTCCGGGGCGACTTATAGATGGTCTTGCAATCGTTTTGAATCTTACGGGTGCGGCTGGAATCATTGCCCTTGAAGATAATAAGGCTTACATAAAACCAATTCTTGAAAAAGAAATAATTGAAAAAGGTTATGCGGATGATATTGAAGTCATGCTTGTAAAAACAAAGTATCCGCAGGGATCTGAAAAGTTCATTGTTTCCGCATGTCTCGGTGTAGAAATTCCGAGTGGAAAACTTCCGGCTGATGCAGGAGCAATAATCAGTAACGTAGGAACTTTGTGTGCCGTTAGTGATGCCTTCAGATTAGGTATGCCTGTTGTTGACCGTGTGCTTACAATCAGCGGTGGTGCGGTTGAAAAGCCGTGTAACATAAAAGTGCCTGTTGGAACTCTTGTAAGCGACCTCATACCTTCTGTTTTTACTCTTAAAGAAAATGCAGCTGCAAAAATCATTTCAGGCGGTCCTATGATGGGATTTGCAATGCCTTCTGTAGAATTTCCTGTTGCAAAAGGAACAAGCGGCGTAACTTTCCTGACTGAAAAAGAAACTTATCTTGTTGATGAAGATCAGTGTATAAGCTGCGGTGCCTGTATTGATGCGTGTCCTATGCATCTTTCTCCGGTTCTTATGATTCGTGAGCTTGAAGCTGATAACACGACAAAAGCAAAGAAATTTGGACTTATGGATTGTATTGAATGCGGATGCTGTTCTTATGTTTGTCCTGCAAATATCCGCCTTGTCCAGAGAATCAGAATGGGTAAAGGAATTGTCCGCGCACAGATGGCTGCAGAACGTGCAAAACAGAATTCATGCGGAGGTGACAAAAAATGATTCATCTTTCTTCAAGTCCTCATTTTTCAGAAGGTCTTTCAACTCAGAAAATAATGTTTGCCGTAATCATTGCGCTTCTTCCTGAATGCATTAACGGTGTGCTTTTGTTTGGAGCTCCGGCTCTTGCTGCAATTTTAACTTCGGTTGCGGGCTGTGTAATTTTTGAAGCATTGTTCCAGAAAATTTCAGGGCAGAAAATAACTGTAAAAAATTTAAGTGCAGTCGTTTCAGGAATCATGCTTGCTCTTGTAATCAGTCCGAGCGTTCCTTTATGGATGATTTTAACAGGGGATCTTGTTGCAGTTGTAATTGCAAAAGGACTTTTCGGCGGAATTGGAAGCAATGTTTTTAATCCTGCGCTGACAGGTCGTGCTTTTATGTTCCTGAGTTTCCCGGCTGCAATGGGATCAAAATGGATTTTCCCTTCAAGCGGAATTGATGCAGTAAGTCATGCAACAAATCTTGATGCGGTAAGTCAGGCTACAGTCCTCTCTCAAATTAAAAGCGGCTCTTTTGAAGTTTCAAAGGATGCATACCTTCAGCTTTTCTATGGAAACAGAGCGGGATGTATCGGTGAAACTTCTGTTCTGCTGATTCTTATTTCTTTTGTGTTCCTTCTTTTTATCCGTGTGATTGACTGGAGGGCTCCTGTTGCAATGGTTGCTTCTGTTGCACTTTGTACATTTGCTGCCGGAAAAGATGTTCTTCTTGCACTTTTAACAGGCGGTCTTATGTTCGGTGCCGTGTTCATGGTAACTGATTATGCAACTGCTCCTTTAACAAAGGGCGGAAGACTGATTTTTGGTGCGGGCTGTGGACTTATTACATTCCTCATCAGAAATTTCGGCGGTTATCCTGAAGGCGTAATGTTCAGTATTTTGATTATGAATACCCTTACTCCATTCCTCAATAATATTACAGGAAGAATGTACGGTTACGGAAAAAAAGGTAATCGTCGTCCTGTTGCAAAAAAGATTATTCAGGATTTTGATGTGGCAAATGCAAGGGAGGTAAAAAATGAGCAGTAAATATTCTATTGAAACAGTAAAGCTCGGAATCATTCTTGCACTTTTTGCTGCGGTAAGCTGCACCATTCTTGCGCTTGTTAACAATTTTACATCATCAGTAATTGAAAAAAATAAAATTGAAAAAGCAAATGCTGCAATGAAAGTTGTAATGTCTGAAGCAACCTCATTTGAGGCAGTAAAAGAATTTGAAGCAAGCACAGACAGTACAATTTCGATTCAGTCATTTTATGTTGCAAAGAAAGACGGTAAGGAAATCGGTGCTGTTGTTCAGGTAAACGGTCCGACTTATGACAGAGGTACGCTGATGGTCGGCATGCTCAAAGACGGAACAGTTACAGGAGTTCAGTTTCTTGAGCTTTCAGATTCTCCTGGATTTGGTATTAAGGCAAAAGATCCTTCATTCAAGCTTCCAAACGGAAAAACTTTCTGCGGACAGTTTGAAGGTAAAAATGCTAAAGACGGCTTTATTCCGGGGCAGACTTTTGATGCCATTACAGGTTCAACAATTACAAGCCGCGGAACAGGAAATCTCCTGACTCAGGCAACAGGCAGTATGCTTAAATATTTTGGAGGAGCAAACTGATGAACAGACAGATGCAGATTTTGACCGGCGGAATTATCAGGGAAAATCCGCTTTTGGTTCTGAATATTGGATTGTGCTCATCCCTCGGCGTAACAACAAGCATTTTCAACGGCTTCGGAATGGGAATGAGCATGATGTTCGTTCTTTTGATGAGTGAAATTGTAATCAGTGTTTTAAGAAAAACAATTCCGTCATCAATCCGACTTCCGATTTTTATCATCGTAATTGCAGCATTTACAACAATCGTTCAGCTGGTATTGAATGCATTTCTTCCCTCTCTTTTTGATGCACTCGGAGTTTTTCTTCCGCTCATTGTAGTTAACTGTATTATCATGGGACGCGTAGAATCTTTTGCTTCAAAAAATAATGTTGGAAATTCAATTCTTGATGCAATCGGTATGGCTATAGGATATACAATCGTGCTTGTACTGATTTCTCTTTTTCGTGAGCTTCTTGGAAACGGAACAATTCTTACTGGAACTGACATGCAGAAAGTTCTGATTCCTGAAGAATACAGAATCGGGCTTTTGAACAGTGCTCCTGGAGGATTTCTTGTGTTCGGTCTTCTTGGTGCTTTTGTTCAGTTTTTCAAAAATAAAGCCGCTGAAAAATCAAACGGTGTGGAGGAAAAATAAATGACAGATTTGCTTAAAATTTTTATTAAATCCGCAATCGTTGATAATGTTGTTTTCATTCAGTATCTTGCAATCTGTCCGTTTATCGGAATGACGAGTGAAACTGGAAAAGCAACCGGCATGGGACTTGCAACTACATTTGTAATCATTCTTGCAACTGTTGTTACATGGCCTTTGTATAAATTTGTAATGGTTCCTTGTGGACTTGAGTTTTTGCAGACATTGATTTTTATTCTTGTTATTGCATCTCTCGTTCAGCTCGTTGAATTTTATCTGAAAAAATCTGCACCTGGACTTTACAGCTCAATGGGTGTTTATCTTGCGCTCATCACAACTAACTGTGCAGTTCTTGGTGTAACAATCAACTGTATCGGAAAAAATTATAATTATGTTCAGAGTCTTGTTTATGCACTTGGTACTGCAGCAGGATTTATTTTGAGCATGGTGATTATGAGCGGCGTCAGAAGCAGACTGAAGATTGCAAAAGTTCCAAAGAGCTTTGAAGGAACACCGATTCTTTATGTTGCTGCGGGACTTCTTTCTCTTGCATTCCTTGGATTTAAGGGATTGATTTAGGAGGAGCGGTTTTATGACAACAATTATTTATACAATTATTCTCTCTGTTGCAGTCGGATTTTTACTCGGTCTTTTACTCGGGCTTTTCAAGAAAATTTTTGCCGTTGAAGTTGATCCAAAGATTTCTGCCATAAGGGAAGTTCTTTCCGGCGGAAACTGCGGTGGCTGTGGTTATGCGGGCTGTGATGCCTTTGCTGCTGCTGTTGTTGCAGGTGAAGCTCCTGTTACCGGATGTGTTGCTGGCGGACCTTCAGTTGCCGCTGCAATTGCAAAAGTTCTTGGTGCCGATGCTGGCAGTGCAGAAAAGAAAGCTGTTGTGCTTATGTGTCAGGGCTCAAAAGAATGTGCAAAAGATAAAGGCATTTATGAAGGAGTGCAGACTTGTACTGCCGTTCAGTCTGCTGTCGGTGGAATTAAAGCCTGTGCATTCGGTTGTATCGGTCTTGGAGACTGTGTTGCTCAATGTCAGTTTGGTGCACTTAAAATGTCTGCGGATGGACTTCCGGTTGTAGATTATAAAAAATGCGTTGGATGCGGAAAATGTGTTAAAGCGTGTCCAAAGCATCTGTTTAAGCTGCAGAACGTTGAGGTTAAGGGTGCGGTTGCTTTGTGTGCATGCCACAACGAAAATAAACCTCAGATTAAAAAAGATTGTGCTGCAGGATGTTTTAAGTGCGGTATCTGTGCAAAAAAATGTCCTCAGCAGGCAATTGATGTTTCAAGTGGAATCCCGCAGATTGATTACAGCAAGTGTGATTCATGTGGAACTTGTATTTCTGCATGTCCTGATAAAGTACTCAAGCTTTTGCAGGATATTGTAAAATAGCTTAAATTTTGATTTTTTATAGATATAATAAAATTGGCTCGAAGGAGTGTTGAGCAGTATATAGATGTTGTACAGCATCGGTTTTGTACTGTATGACGCGACTGGAAGCCAATTTTATTTTTATGTGACATACTGATAATTGAAAAAAAATCACTATTCATCTATTATATGTCATTATGAAAACTTCAAAACTTCCTTTAAGAACATTGCGTGAAGCCCCTGCAGAGGCTCAGATTTCAAGTCATCAGCTTATGATGAGAGCTGATCTTATTCGTAAACTTGGTAACGGTCTTTATACATATATGCCGCTCGGACTCAGGGCTTATCGTAAGCTTGAGGCTATAATCAAAGAAGAATGGAACAGAATAGGTGCATGTGAATTTAAACCGACTGTAATTGTTCCTGGTGAAATCTGGAAGGAAAGCGGTCGCTGGGATACAATGGGCCCTCAGATGCTCAAGGCAAAAAACCGCGGTGAACAGGACATGGTTGTTTCTCCAACTGCGGAAGAAGCATATACAGCAATCATGCGTCAGGGACTTACTTCATACAAGCAGCTTCCAATCAACGCATATCAGATTAATACAAAATATCGTGATGAAATTCGCCCTCGTTATGGAGTAATGCGCGGTCGTGAATTTAACATGGCAGACGCTTATTCTCTTCACACAGATGATGAATCTCTAGATGAAACATATCAGGATTATGCAAAAGCTTATCACAGAATTTTCAAGAGACTTGGTCTTAAGATTATTCCTGTAAAAGCAGACACTGGTGCAATGGGTGGTTCAGGCTCTGAAGAATTTATGGTTGAGTCTCCAATCGGTGATGATACTCTTATTCTCTGTGACTGCGGATATGCTGCAAATGTTGAAAAGGCTGCATGTAAAGAAGATACTCCTCAAATGGCAAAGACTGATGCTGCAATTGAAGAAGTTGCAACACCAAATGTTTTCTCAATTGAAGACATGGAAAAATTCTTCAACACATCAAGCAAGAATTTTATCAAGGCTCTTGTTTACCGTGTAATCAATTCTTCCCTTGATCTTTCTAAAGCTCCTCACTGCGAAAACCTTAAGCGCGTAACAGAAGATAAATTCTCTTTCTATCCTGTTTCGTATGCATGTGTTTTAATCCGCGGAGATCTTGAAGTTAATGAAGCAAAGCTTGCAGGTCTTCTTAAAGCTTCTGAAGTTGTGCTTGCTGATGATGAAGAAATCAGAGTGATTGCAGGTGCTCCACATGGATTTGTTGGTCCTGTAAATGTTAAGTGCCCGATTATTCAGGACTTGAGCGTTAATGATATGCATGATGCATTTGCTGGTGCAGGAAAAGAAGGCTTCCATATTAAGCATGTTGAACCGGGACGCGATTATACAGCTTACCTTAATGCTGATGTTCGTACAGTTAAAGAAGGTGATACATGTCCTTTGTGCGGCGGAAAATTTCATACATCAAAAGGAAATGAACTTGGACATATTTTCAAGCTCGGAAAAAAATATACAGAAAGCATGAACGTAACTTATCTTGATAAAAACGGAAAAGCTGCAGTTCCTACAATGGGTTGTTATGGAATTGGAGTTGACCGTGTTCTTGCTTCAATAATTGAATGTTTCCATGATGATAACGGAATTATGTGGCCGATGAGTACAGCTCCATATCAGGTTGTAATTGTTCCGATTAAATACAAGGATGCAATGAAGGATGCTGCAGACAAGCTTTATGAAGCTCTTATGGATGCAGGAGTTGAAGTTCTCCTTGATGACCGTGATGAACGTCCGGGTGTAAAATTTGCTGATGCAGATCTTATCGGTTTCCCGGTACGTGTTACAGTTGGAGACAAGAATCTTCCTAACGTAGAAATTAAGATGCGTAACCAGGCAGACGCTTCACTTGTTCCACTTGAAGATGCTGCTAAAAAAATCTCAGATATTGTAAAGACTGAATTTGAAAATCTTAATATGTAACAGACTTAACAGGGGGTATGTTAAATGAATGAATCTAAATTAAAGAAAATTATTTTATCTTTATTTATTACAGCATTATGTGTATCCTCTGTTTTTTCTTTACCTGGTGTAAAATCTTATATTCCTGATTCTTCGGGGGAATACGTTTATTATAAAGACAAGAGTTTTAATCGTACTTCATATATTGGTTTTTTATTTTATGACGAATCAACATATGCAGTACGATATTTTGCTCCGGAGGATACAAAAAAATCTCTTCTTGAAAAAAATATTGTTCTTTATTTTTCTGTAAATCCAAACAATCCGCAGCTTGAATTTACCGGTGAAAAAATTACTGGTGTCATTAAAGAAGAAGACGCAGAAATTGTAAATTATCTTCACGATATTTTTTATGAATTTGTTTCGCGCAGACAGAAGCTTCTTGCAGATATTTCAAAAGAAAATGTCGTTCAGACTCAGGATTTTAATCAGTTTGGCGGAGATGTAAAAATCAAGTTCAACCGCTATGTTCCGATTTTTAATATTGAATCGATTTCTGCAATTGATAATACTCCGCTTTTTTCAGTTGAAACAATCGGACTTTTAACATCTTCTGATGATACAAGTTTTGCAAATTATTCTGGAGTTGAAGGTCTTCCAAAAGATAAAAAGAAGAATCCTAAAAAATACGGAAAGGCTAAAAAAATAGAATATACTTTTGAAGGACAGAAACTTGCTCTTGATGAAGAATGGAAACAGTCCATGGAAAATCTCTGGCTGCTAGGAGACGATGCTGTTCTTACAGTAACTGAATTTGAATTTCCTGAAAATAAAACAGAAATCAACAAAGAAATTTTTATCCGCAAATTGATTCAGGGAACAACAATGTCTTATGCCTTGTGGAACTTTAAATCAATTGTAGAAAAAGATAACAAAGTAACGGTTATGAATGTTTACTTTCAGCCGGAAACAGAAAACGTAACAAGAGATTACAAGATTTTGATTTTTTCCGGAAAAGGAAAAGTAAGTCTTTTGAGCCTTACAATTTTTGACAGCGTTTATCAGAAAAACAAAAAATACTTTGATTCAATTCTCTTAAATTACAAGCTGGAAAAATAACTGATTTTAGAATGAGTTTCTGTTGAGAGGTGAGCCAATCCAGACGCCTTCGCTTCCAAGAAATTCTCTCTTTTCACCGGCAACAAGAATCTGCACGCTTTCTACTGTGCGGAATGCTGTTGCTGTGTAAACAATCTGAATCACCTGATTTCGTAAGCCTTCTGTTCCATACTGATTGTATTCAAACTCATCATTGAAATTTAAAGTTGCGACACCGTTTCTAACAGATGCACCGATGAGCTTTGTGTTTCTCGGGATCATCGTTATGCAGCTGTATTTCTTTTCTTCTTCTGCAGATGGTCCTGCGATAAGAGCGTTTATTGCATCCATCAAAGGGCTTTCAGATTTTTTCATCGTGCGGACAACTTCAGTTCTAATCTGCTTACCTTCTGAGTTTATATACATGAAGAAAAGTTTAAGTTCCATTGTCTTTACTGGATCTGAAGTAACTTTTACATCTTTTTTTACAGAAGTTTCTTTTTTTGTATTTGAAGCTGTTGTTTCATTTTTAGCTTCTGTTTTAACTTTTGACTCTGAATTGTTTGCTGCAGCTTCTATTTCTTTTTGAGCATTCTGCTGATTTTTTGCAGTTTCATTTTTGGCAGTAACTGTAGATGTGCTTTTTGAAGATGAATTATCGTTGAGATCGATTTCAACTGTTTCCATAGGATTAACATCATTTTTCCCGGTCTCAGGAACTTTTGCATTTTTTACCGATTCAGGCTCTTCAAGTCCGAGTTTATTAAATGCATCTGTCTGCTTGAGGTTTGAGTCAATTCTTGGTTTGAGCATAAGGAATGCAACAAGGAGAATTAATGCTGCAAGAATCCACAGTGCAAGCCCGATTCCTGTCTCTCTTTTGTTTGACTTTTTTTTCTTATCACGTTCTGCCATAGTTAAATTATTATACTTTGAAAAATAGAAAAATGCAATTTTACATAAAAAGCTTAATCTAAAATGTGAAGGCTACCAGAAAAAACACGACTGTTTCGCACGGTGCAAGGGACTTGCAAGCGCTTCACAGTCGTTCTGCTTTTCTTCTCGCCTTCACATATTAAATTTTCATTTAAGTAATTTTCTTATAAATGGATTTATCCACAATTTATTTCTCAAGAAGGCGGGCGGCTCCGGTTGAAATTGAAATCCAGCCTGACAAACCGATGTATTCAAGTTCGATTCCAGGTTTCGTGTGCTCAACGGAAATTTCGTAGTATCCCGGTGAAAGCATAATCTGGCCTGCATTTGTGTGAACGCTTTTACCTTCTGTGTTTTTACTTTCAAAAGAAACAGCAGGCTCTCCGTTGATTAAGATATTTGTAATCGACTGTGACATCAAACCGTCATTTGGTTTTCTGAAGCTTCCAAGAACATTGTACAGTTTTTCTTCTTCGATTTTTATCAATGTTTTACTTTCGCCGTTTCTGAGGATTTTGTATTCAGTTTCTTCAGCTGTCATATTTTCAGCCAGTGTCTTGAATTTTGGAGCGAAAGATTTATATTCGTTCAAAGCTCTTAACGGTCTCTTTGCAACAAGAGTCTTTGTGAGAAAGCCGATTATATCTTTTGCACACAGCTGAAGTTCTGCAACAGAAAGCTTTCCTTTTTTTAATGATGATTTTAAATTGTCACCGTTTCCGTCTTTTGATGCAGTATCGTTTCCTACAACCATGTAAATGTCATTGCGGGATTTTACCATTGAGCATAAGTCGCCTTTGCCTGTTAATTTTCCGCCTTTGATAACATCATTCATGTCTGCCCACCAGTCTGTCATTACGATTCCGTCAAATTTCCATTCGCCAAAAAGAATTGTGCTGACAAGATCGTAGTTTGAAGCATTCCAGTAATTGTTCAGCGGATTGTAAGTTGTCATTATCGATTTGCACTTTCCTTCTTTAACTGCCATTTCAAAAGGTTTCAGATAAATTTCCCTCAAGGCTCTTTCTGAAAGAATTGATTCAACGCGGTGTCTTGAAGTTTCCTGATTATTTGCTGCAAAATGCTTGACTGTTGCGAATACACCTTTTGATGCAAGTCCACATGTAACAGCAGCTGCAAATTTTCCTGTCAAAAGCGGGTCCTCTGAAAAATATTCAAAGTTTCTTCCGTTAAGAGGATTTCTGTGAATGTTAATTCCAGGTCCAAGCAGACAGTCAATTTTATATTCAGCAAGCTGCTCTCCTTCTCCTTCAAAAACTTCTTCTGCAAGTTCAACATTCCATGAGCAGGCAATTACAGTTCCAGTAGGTAAAAGTGATGCTTCTTTTCCAGTATCGAGTCTTGCTCCTGATGGTCCGTCTGCACAACCTGCAACTGGAATTCCATATTCATGAAGTGCTTCACTTGTCCCGCCGAAAACTGATGCAATCCCTGGAGTTGCTTTTTGACTCATCATTCCTTCGCCACGTACAAGAGTTGCAAGTTCTTCTTCTGTAAGCTGTGCGATAAATTTATCAAGCAGAGATGGTGAAGCTTTTACATCATTGAATTTAATTCCTGTGTTTCCCGTAAATGGAATTTCTTTCGGAAGATTTTCTCTGATTCTTTTTTTGAGATTATATTTTCTTCTCGGAACATTTTCGTATTTTCCGCCTGCTGTAAGACGCTTGAATCTTTTTACAGGTGCACATGCAGAATTTGTTTTTTCAACGACAATATTTTTTTCAATCAACAATGCTTTTGAATTATCAAATTCAATTTCTTTAAGGTTAAGACTGTCTGTTCCGCCTTTTACAAAATATTCACCTGCTTCAAGAACAAAGCAGTTTTTGTTTCCCGTGATTCCGCTGTCATCGTAAGAAGCCATTGAGTTTATGTCAAAAGAAAGCTCAAGCTCCTGCTGCTCATCCGGTGCAAGCTCTTTTGTTTTTGCAAAGGAAGCAAGCTGGATTTCTGGTTTTCCAAGTTTTCCCTGTGGAGCCTTAAAATAAATCTGCACAACTTCTTTTCCGTTTACAGAACCTGTGTTGCGAACTGTTGCTTTGAGATTGATTTTGTTTTCTGCAATTTTTGCTTTTGAAAATTCAACGCTGAATGTTGTGTATGAAAGACCGAAGCCAAATGGATACAAGATTTTATCTTTTGCAAAAGTTGAAAAATATCTGTAGCCTACATAGATATCTTCTGTGTAAATGCTTTTTTTAGTATCACCAAATTTTGCAGAAGAAGGGTAGTCATCAATTGAATATGCAATTGTGTCCGTAAGTTTTGCACTTGGAACAGCAGCTCCGCAGAGAATGTTTGCACAAGCTTTACCGCCTTCCTGTCCGCCCTGCCATGCATAAAGAACAGCTTTAATTTTTCCGTTGAAGCATTCATCGTTTATCCATGAAGTGTCTATTATTCCGCATGTGTTGTAAACGATGATTACGCTTTCAAAATATTTACAGAGATTTTTTATCGAATTGTATTCTTCGTTCTGAAGAAACCATGAGCCTTTGATTTTCTTAAGGTCTTTGTCTTCACCTGCATTTCTTCCGATTACATAAATTGCTTTTGAAGAAATTTCTGCTTCACGCTTTGCAAGTTCTTCTGTTACAGGAAGCTCTTTCTGGCACCATGGTTCTGCAGCCCAAAGCCCTTTGCCAGTATCATAAATATTTTCTTTGCAGAAAGCTTTATATTCTTCCACAAGCTTCATGCTGATTTCAGGACCTTTGTTTAATTTTTTAAGTTCAATAAGTGAATCAATTATGTTTGTTGAATAAGGCGCGTGAACAGATCCCCCGGAGCCCATGCCGCACTTCTGATAGTCCTGCTGCATTCTTCCAAAAACTGAAACAGAATCTTTTGTTTTAAGTGGAAGTGTCTGATCAATATTTTTTAAAAGTACTATGCCTTCCTGTGCAAGTGTAAGAATCTTTTCTTCAAAAGTCATTTGTTTTCTCCGTTAAAAATCAGTTTAATGCATTGTCATTTTATTTTCAAAAATGAGAAGGTTTCAAAAGAATAAAAAAAAACCGTCTGAATGTAAAGTGAAACAGACAATTTTAAAAACTGCCTCAATTCACTTAAGCTTCCAGACGGTCCTTTCAGTTTATAAAAAAATCTATTCGCGGTAGAAGTTAATCAAACAACCTGCGAGAATGATTTTGCGCTCATCATCTGTCATGTCGCCTGTTGTAAGTTCAAACTCTGTAACTTTTCCGTTTGCATTTACAGCATAAGCCTTGTAAGATTCAGCTTTTTCTGCAACCTGCTTTTTTACATTCGGAATGTATACCCAGTCACCGTTTGCGAATGGAAGCTTTTCTGTTGCCCCCTGATCTCCTGCTTTGTAAAGGAATGGAAGCATACCCCAGTTCATAAGGTTGGAGCGGTAGCGTTTTGTTGCATATTCACATGCAATGTTTGCAGAAGCTCCAAGAACTCTCTGGCATGATGCAGCCTGTTCGCGGGCAGAACCGTCACCTGGTTTTACAGCATAGATTGTAGATCCAACCTGCACATCGCTTTCTTTAATGTTGAATGCTTTGCATGCATTTGCAATTTCAGCTTTGATTTCATCTGTTTTATCACGAACTGATTTTGCGCGTCCAACGTAAGCAGGATCTTTGCGGCTGAGAGTAAATTCTGCAAGACCGAGCGGGTTAGAGCGGAATGATGAAGTTTCACCAGAAGGAATAAGTTCGTCTGTTGTAGTAACAGGATCATGAATTTCAGAAACAACTTTTACAAGAAGATTGTCGCCGAGTGCTTCCATCTGAGGCCAGTCCTTGATGTTTGGACCAAACTGAATTTCCTGTTCAGGATGAGCAACTCCCTTGCTGTCGTAAATGCGTGTTTCATAAATTGTCTTGTCAAAGAAATATTTCTTGTTTGAATAATCCTTGTCAAAATCTGTAGCAGCTGTAAGGAATCCTTTGTTTGCTGCTGTTGCTGCAATTGAGCGAGCGTCCATAAGTGCAACAGAAGAAAGCTGACCGTTTTGAATTTTTGAACCTTCACGGTTAGGGAAGTTTCTTGTTGAGTGACGGATTGAAAGTGCACCATTTGCCGGAGTATCACCTGCGCCGAAACATGGTCCGCAGAATGCAGTCTTAACAATAGCACCTGCCTTCATCAGTTCAACTGCAGCACCGTTCTTCATAAGTTCCATGTAGATTGGAGTTGATGCCGGATAAACTGAAAGATAGAATTTGTCGTTGCCTGTATTTTTACCTTTAAGAATGTCAGCGGCTGCAACAATGTTCTCATATCCACCGCCTGCACAGCCTGCAATTACACCCTGATCAACATAGAGCTTTCCGTTGATGATTTTATTTGTGAGATTAAATTCAACCTTATCACCGAAAGAAACTTTTGCCCTCTTTTCTGTTTCGCGAAGAACATCACCAAGATTCTGATTTACAAAATCGATTGTGTATGCGTTGCTTGGATGGAACGGAAGTGCGATCATCGGTTGGATTTTTCCAAGATCAACTTCGATTACACCGTCATAATATGCAACACCGTTTGGTTCGATTTTTTTGTATTCATTTTCGCGGCCGTGGATTGCGTAGAATTCGCGGATCTTTTCATCAGTCTTCCAGATTGAAGAAAGACAAGTTGTTTCAGTTGTCATTACATCAATTCCAATGCGGAAGTCTGCACTGAGGTTGTCTACACCTGGACCAACAAATTCCATTACCTTGTTTTTAACATAACCGTTTGCAAATGTAGCACCGATAAGAGCGATTGCAACATCCTGTGGTCCAACTCCAGGAGCAGGTGAGCCTGTAAGATAAACAGCAACAACACCTGGAAGAGTAACGTCGTATGTTTTTCCAAGAAGCTGCTTTGCAAGTTCTCCGCCGCCTTCACCGATTGCCATTGTTCCAAGAGCACCGTAGCGTGTGTGGCTGTCTGAACCAAGAATCATTGCACCGCATGAAGCCATCATTTCGCGTGCATACTGATGGATAACAGCCTGATGTGGAGGAACATAAATTCCGCCGTATTTCTGTGCACATGTCAAACCGAACATGTGGTCATCATCATTGATTGTTCCGCCTACAGCACAAAGAGAGTTGTGGCAGTTTGTAAGAACGTATGGAATCGGAAATTTTTCAAGACCAGATGCGCGTGCAGTCTGAATGATTCCAACGTATGTAATGTCGTGTGATGTAATTTTATCAAATTTGATTTTGAGTTTTTTTTCATCTCCTGAAGTATTGTGCTTCTGAAGGATTGAATAAGCCATTGTATTCTTTGAAGCTTCTTCTTTTGAAATATTAGAAGTTGCAGAAAGTTTACCATCCTGTAAGAATGCTCCTGATTCCCAAAGTTTAACCATAGTTTCTTCCTTATAATGTGTGTTGATTTGTTAGATTATAGTGAGAATCAGAAAAAAATTCAATTTTACAGAGAGTTTATATAGACAGACAGATTTATTCAGCAGCTGCTTCTTCTGCGGCAGGTTCTTCTTTTTTCTCTTTTTCAGCAGGAGCTGGAGCAGGGGCCGCTTTTGTTTCTTTTACTTTTGTAACCTTAGGCTTTTTTCTATATGTAATTACGTAATTTCCTGCCTCAATAAAAATGATCATGAGAATAGTGGCAACGATTACTTTCCAATTGCATATAACATCAATGCAAAGATTTACAATATTAGAAAAACTCATATTCTGATTATCGGAAAGAAACAGTTTAACTTGAGCAAGAGAAAATAAATATTTATAATTGAAAATATGATAGGAATAGTAGATTACAATGCTGGAAATATTACAAGTGTAGAACATGCTCTTAAATCGATTGGTGCGGATTATGTTCTCTCAAAAAATCCGGCAGATTTGAAGGACGCTGATAAGATTATTTTTCCTGGAGTTGGAGATGCAGCTTATGCAATGGAGCAGTTGAAGCAGACAGGCTTTGATGTTTTTCTTAAAGAGTTTGCAGCAAGCGGAAAACCACTTATGGGAATTTGTCTTGGAAGCCAGATTGTTTTTGACTTTTCCGAAGAAGGAGATGTTGAATGTCTTGGTTTGATCCCGGGGAAAATCAGGCATTTTAGTAACTTGTGGGAAGAGCGCATCGGTGGAGAAGAACACATGAGCGTTTTCCCTAAGGTTCCTCATATGGGATGGAATGAAGTTGAGTTCTGCAACGGTTCTTCAAAGCTTCTTGAAGGCGTAAAAGAAGGCAGCGATTTTTATTTCGTTCATTCATATGTAATTCAGCCTTCTGATCCGACTGTAATCAAAGGATACACAAATTACGGAATGATGGTTCCTGCTATTATTGAAAAAGATAATATTACGGTATTCCAGTTCCATCCGGAAAAATCAGGTGCTGCAGGATTAAAAATTCTGGAGAACTTTGTAAAACTATAGGAAATAGAATGTTAAAAAAAAGAATTATTGTCTGCCTTGATGTAAAAGATGGACGAACAACAAAAGGTGTAAAATTTCAAAATAATATTGATATAGGTGATCCTGTTGAAATGGCTGCAGAGTATTACAGACAGGGTGTTGATGAACTTGTTTTTTATGATATCATGGCAAGTGCACGTGGACGCGGCCCGATTCTTGATTTGATTGCGAGAGTTGCTTCACAGGTTTTTATTCCGTTCTGCGTTGGCGGTGGAATTGGAACACTTGAAGACATCCGCTCAACAATTCTTGCCGGAGCAGAAAAAATCAGTTTGAATTCACAGGCTGTAAAAAATCCTGATCTGATTAAGCAGGGTGCAAGAGTTTTTGGAAATCAGTGTATCGTCCTTGGAATGGATGCAGCGCGTGATGAAAAAATGCCGAGCGGTTACCGTGTGTTTATAAACGGCGGACGAGTTGCAACAGAACTTGATGCACGTGAATGGGCGCTTAAAGCTGTTGAACTTGGAGCCGGAGAAATCGTTCTTAATTCTATTGATGCAGACGGAACAAGAAACGGATATGAATTGAACCTTACACGAATGATCAGTGAAGCAGTTGATGTTCCTGTTATTGCTTCTGGTGGCGGTGGAACAGTACAGCATCTTGCAGACGTACTTAAAGAAGGAAAAGCTGATGCGGCACTTATTGCAAGCATGGTTCACTCCGGAGATTATACAGTCGGCTCAATAAAAAAGGAACTTGATCAATTGTCTGTTCCTGTAAGAATGTAGTTCTTTATTATACGCTGAATTTTGAATTATTAAAGATAAAATAAAATTGGCACGACTTGGAGCCAGTTTTATTAACTATTTAGTTGAGCTATAAAAAGGAGAAAAATATGGCAAGAAAAGGAAAAGATTATTTTGGAATGGATTATTTAGTCAGTTTGATTCTGGCAATTATTCCGTTTACAGCATGGCTTCTTGGAGTTCTTACAAGATTTTCAGAAGGAAAACTTATTGCAGGAATCATTCGTATTTTCGGCGGATGGATTATCTGGGTACTGGACCTTTTGTGCATGCTTACACAAAAAAGAATCTGCAGAATCTTAAATATCTGATTGATAATTTGACCTGTTGATTAGAAAGGAGATGCCTGAGAATATCAGACACCTCCTTTTTTTTACTTATGCAGTTTTAACTTTAACCACCTGACTTGAAGATACGGAATATGACTTTTTAGTTGCGGTACCGGAACTGTTTGTTTTTAATACTATGCAGTATGGCGTTTCGTTATTGCATTTGTACCAACTTCTTTCTTCTGGATTCGTGCAATAAGATGGTCAATATTTACGGTTGTGCGGTCAAACTTTGCGTAGAATTTTGCACCGTTTTCAAATGGATTTGCAACAAGAGTTACAGTTCCCTTTCCGTCTGAATCTTCATAATTAATTACTGTTGTATTACTCATAATATTTTGTCCTCTTTATATTTTGGAATAAGCATGATTTAGAAACCTGTTTTGAACTGGCTTCATCCGCTTGACGAGAACACCTGAGAAAAAGTATGATTCAGAAAGCTACTTGAGAATGATACCTTTACAGGTGTCGGTTCTTTAAGCCCTAAAGCAGATACGTCAATGTCTACCTTAGGGCATTTTTTTTCATTCCCATTCAATTCTCTCCTTTGAACTGGTTTTAATAATAAAACATAACTTACGGCGAAGGGATACAATTTTTTTTTATAAAATTTGCCTAGCTTATTTAGTTGTGATTAGCTGGCTTATTCAGTTGTGATTAGCTGGCTTATTCAGTTGTAATTAGCTGGCTTATTTAGTTGTAATTAGCTGGCTTATTCAGTTGTGATTAGCTGGCTTATTCAGTTGTAATTAGCTAGCTTATTTAGTTGTAATTAGCTAGCTTATTCAGTTGTAATTAGCTAGCTTATTTAGTTGTAATAAGCTGGCTTATTTAGTTGTAATTAGCTAGCTTATTCAGTTGTTGTAAATTCTGCAACATCTGGTATTGAATACTGAACTGTTGCAAAATTTACAACAGTTTAATATGGGTCTTGTTGTGGAATTGAACTGTGTAAAGATTCACTCAAATATGCTACAATATTTCATATGACACAGACAGAACAGATTTCGGCAGCAAAAGAATTTGTGGAATTTTGGAAAGATAAAGGTGATGAAAAACAGCACACTCAGCAATTCTGGACTTCGCTTTTGAGAGATGTTTACGGCGTTTCATCGCCAGAGAAAGTTATAGATTTTGAAAAGCGAGTAAAAATAAACGGCACAAAGTTTATAGACGGCTATATTTCAGATACAAGAGTTGCCATAGAGCAAAAGGGTACAAAGATTGACCTTGATAAAGCTGAAAGACAAAGCGATAAAGAAGAACTGACACCTTTTGGACAGGCGAAACGTTACAACGACAATTTGCCTTATTCTGAAAAGTGCCGTTGGATTGTCGTTTCAAATTTCACAGAGTTCCGTATCTACGATATGGAAAGAATTGAACCCGAAAAAGAATTTGAAACAGTAAAGCTTTGTGATTTGCCCAAAGAGTTCTACCGTTTGCAGTTTCTTGTTGACCTGAAAAACGAGAACATACGCCGAGAAGAAGAACTTAGTTTAAAAGCCGGTGAGCTTGTCGGTAAATTGTATGACGCGCTAATCAAAGAATACATCGACCCAGATGAGAAAAGCCTTCGTTCATTGAACATTCTTTGTGTCAGAATTGTTTTCTGCCTTTATGCAGAAGATGCAGGACTTTTTGACAGCAAAACAGCTTTTGAAGATTACATAAAATCATTTGCAATTGAAAATTTGCGTGACGGAATTATCAAGCTGTTTAAAGCATTGGATTCAAAAGAGCGTGACAAATATGACCTTAAATTGAAGCCATTTCCATATGTGAACGGCGGCTTGTTCCGCGATGAGCAAATTGAAATTCCGAATTTCACGCAAGAAATAGTTGATGTAATAGTGAACCATTGCGCGCCGTTCAACTGGAGCGACATAAGCCCGACAATTTTTGGCGCGGTTTTTGAAAGTACATTGAACCCAGAAACACGGCGCAAAGGCGGAATGCACTACACGAGCATTCAGAACATTCATAAAGTAATTGACCCGCTTTTTATGGATGACCTGAACGCTGAATTTGAATCAATCTGCGCAACCAAAACGGCAAAGCAAAAGACCGAAAAGCTGCACGATTTTCAGGCAAAGCTCGGTTCGCTTAAATTTCTTGATCCGGCTTGCGGTTCAGGTAACTTCCTTACGGAGACCTATATTTCGCTTCGTCGTCTTGAAAATAAAGTCCTTTCTATTTTGTTTAGCGGAGATAAACTTCTTGGTTTTGACGAGTTTATCAAAGTTCATATTAATCAGTTTTACGGCATCGAAATTAACGATTTTGCTGTTACAGTTGCAAAGACTGCCCTCTGGATTGCAGAAAGCCAGATGATAGCTGAAACAGAAGAAATTATAAGCCAGAACATAGATTTTTTGCCGCTTACTACAAACGCTTTTATAGTGGAAGGCAACGCGCTCCGCATGGACTGGAGCACTCTTAAATCGCTTGAAGAAAATGCACTTCCAAAAGGTGGACTTTTCAGTGGATTTACTACAGAGACCGATGGAACAAAGCATGAGTACGACTACATCATGGGAAATCCGCCGTTTGTGGGAACAAATTATCTTTCTGATTTACAGAGAGCTGATATGGATTTGATTTGGGATAATGATGATAGAGGTAAACTTGATTTTGTTTCATGTTGGTATGTAAAAGCTACAAATCTTATACAGAATACACAAATAAAATGTGCATTTGTTTCAACAAATAGTATTACACAAGGTGAACAGGCAACATCACTTTGGAAAAAAGTATTTACAAAGAATATCGCTATTGATTTTGCATACAGAACTTTTCAATGGGATAGTGAATCAAGTTTAAAAGCTCATGTACATTGTGTCATTGTTGGCTTTTCTGATAAAAATTCTGTACAAAAACAGAAAGTAATCTTTGATGAATCTGGAAATAAATTTCTAGCGAATAACATAAATCATTATCTACTTGATGCTCCAACTATCTTTATAGAAGAAGTTTCAAAGCCACTGTGTAATGTTCCCGCCATTGTGCGTGGAAGCCAGGCTACTGATGATGGCTATTATTTGTTTACAGAAGAAGAAAAGAATGATTTCATTAAAAGAGACCCGAATACAGAATTGTATTTCAAGCAGTTTATGATGGGCAAAGAATTTATCAATAATATTAAGCGATATTGCCTTTGGATTCCAGATATATCACCTAAAGAATTGAAAGACCACAAAGGCATTTATGAACGAGTACAGAAAGTAAAAGCCTTTCGTGAATCAAGCAAGAATACACAAACACGACAATCAGCTGATACACCAACTCGCTTCGGACAGTATAGACCACCAGCAAAGCAATACATCGCATTTGCAAAAGTATCTTCAGAACGAAGAAGATATATTCCATTTGGTTTTTTGACAGATGATATTATTCCTGGAGATAAATTGTTTACTATTCCAAATGCGACTTTATATTATTTTGGAATTCTTACATCTAATATTCACATGGCTTGGATGCGAGCAGTTTGTGGACGCTTAAAAAGTGATTACAGTTATTCAACAACAATAGTTTACAACAACTTTCCGTGGTGCAGTCCCACTGCTGAGCAGAAAGCAAAAATCGAGCAATCTGCTCAGGCAATTTTAGATGCGCGTGCAAAATATCCTGATTCATCGCTTGCAGATCTTTATGATGAAATTACAATGCCTGCTGATTTACGCAAAGCCCACCGCGAAAACGACAAAGCTGTTATGCAAGCTTATGGCTTCAAGGCAAATATGACAGAAAGTGAGATTGTAGGCGAGCTTTTCAAATTATATGAAAATTTGGTGAAAGTTTAAGTGTATATAACCGTTTCTTGGGTTTATTCTAAAGTTTAATTTTATATAAGAAAGCAAGCTCAACTTGCTTTCTTATATATTTCTACTCTACTTTTTCAAACATACTTGGAGCATAAACATAAGCTTCCCCGCTTTCGTCTATTACTCCAAGATATCCTTTTTGAGGTTCTTCAATTA